>NZ_NPFP01000018.1:0-264753 GCF_002259145.1 Rhodococcus sp. 15-2388-1-1a
CCCGTCAGCAGCCGCCCGGCCACCAGCCGCCCCCGCCACGACCCAACCGTCCACCGCCCGGCCAACAGCCGCCCCCACGTGGATATCGCCCGAACCAGCCGCCACCGGAGGGCACCGAGTTCATCCGACGCGACGGCCGCCCCACTCCCAGGCCGGACGTGCCGCCTCGCCCGGCGCCACTCCCACGCCACAGCCCTCAGCAGGCCTGGTCGCAGGCACCCGAACCCCGATCTGCACAGTCGGATCTCCCGAATTCGACGCGTCAGTATTCACGCCCCCAGGACGATCCACCGGGTCGCACCGGGTATGCGCCGCGTCAGCAGCCGGAGCCGTTCACCGAGGAGCGCAGGCAACCGGCAGCACCTGCGCAGCGTGCGCTGCGACGCCCCGAACCCGCTCGGCCGCAGCGTGATTCACGGCCACCGAAGGTCGCGAAGCCGCGCAAGCGCAGACGCTGGGGTCGACGCTTCCTGATCGTGCTGCTGGTCCTCGTGCTGGGAATCGGCGGTGCCGTCTACTACGTCGACAGCTCGTTGACGCGCGTGGACGCCCTCACCTCGTATCCCGGGCGCATCGGCGACACCCCTGGCACCAACTGGCTTCTCGTCGGATCGGATTCACGAGCCGGCCTGACGCCGGAGCAGGAAGCCTCGCTCGCGACCGGCGGCGAGGTGGGCCCGAGCCGCACCGACACGATCATCCTGATCCACATCCCCGAGGGCAGCGGCGCGCCCACGATGGTCAGCCTGCCGCGCGATTCGTACGTGTCGATTCCGGGCAACGGCCAGGACAAACTCAACGCGGCCTTCGCATTCGGCGGTCCGCCACTGCTGGTACAGACGGTCGAGGGTGCAACCGGTGTGCACATCGATCACTACGCCGAGATCGGATTCGGCGGCTTCGCCGGGATCGTCGATGCGGTCGGTGGCGTCAACGTTTGCGTGCAGAATGCGATCGACGATCCGTTGGCGGGCATCAACATTGCCGCCGGCTGCCAGGATCTCACCGGAGCCGAGGCGCTCGGATTCGTGCGGTCCCGCGCGACGGCATTGGCCGACATCGATCGGATGAACAATCAGCGCGCGTTCATGTCCGCCCTCCTGGAAAAGGCAACCAGCGCTTCGACTTTCCTCAACCCGTTCCGGCTGTGGCCGCTGGTGTCCGATACCGCCTCGTCGTTGAGCGTCGACGAGGGAGATCACATCTGGAACCTCGCCGCACTGGCCTGGGCGATGCGCAGCGGTCCGGTGACCACGACGGTTCCCGTCGGCGGATTCCAGGACTCCGACGTCGGAAACGTACTGCTGTGGGACGACACGCGCGCTCCGGCATTCTTCGACGCCATTGCGCAGGACCGTGAGATCCCGCCGGAACTGTTGACCGGTGGCCCCTGAGCGACCCTGACTTCCCCATGGGCAGCCGGTAGGCGGGAGTGGAGCCTGCGGAACGACCCTGAATGTAGGTTGTGGACCATGACATCGCCGTCTGCCCAGCCCGCCGCGACGCCCGGTGCGTCGTTCCACGATCTTCTGCGCGCCCAGGTGCGGCACGAGTTCACCGCATCACAGCAGTACGTCGCGATTGCGGTGTGGTTCGACCGCAACGATCTACCGCAGTTGGCCACGCGCTTCTACGCTCAGTCCGCCGAGGAGCGGCGGCGCGCCATGATGATGATCCGCTTCCTCATCGACAATCGACTCGAGGTCGACACGTCGGGAATCGACGACGTGGTCACGGCCTTCCAGTCGGTCGTCGAACCGGTGGAATTGGCGCTGGCTCAGGAGTCGACGGTGACCGAGCAGATCACCGCGCTGGCGCGCGCTGCCCGGGCCGAGGGCGATTACATAGGCGAGCAGTTCACCCACTGGTTCCTCACCGAACAGGTCGAGGAGGTGGCGGCGATGCAGAGTCTGCTCAACATCGTTCGCCGGGCCGGATCGAACCTGTTCGACATCGAGCAGTACGTCGCTCGCGAGATCGGCTCCACGGTGATCCGCGCCACCAATGCCCCGAAAGAAGCCGGAAGGGCGTAGTTTGCGCCCTGCTCAGAGACGACATTTAGGATCGACTGTATTAGGCAACGTTCGCCTCAATAAGGATCGACTTGGATGACAATGCCCTCTGACCAGGCATATTGTCCTGAGCATGAGCGCAGACATCAAGGAAACCAGCCACACCAAGTTCCACGCACTTCTCCGCGACCAGATTCGCAACGAGTTCAACGCCTCGCAGCAGTACATCGCCACCGCGGTCTACTTCGCCAATGTCGATCTGCCGCAGCTGGCGAAGCACTTCTACGCGCAGTCGGTCGAAGAGCGCAACCACGCGATGATGATCGTGCAGTACTTCCTCGATCGCGACATCACGGTCGAGCTGACCGGCGTCGACGCGTCGAAGTCCGTCTTCACCGATCCGCGTGAGGCCATCGCCCTGGCGCTGGCGCAGGAAGAGACCGTCACCGAGCAGATCATCGCTCTGGCGAGCACCGCACGTGAAGAGGGCGACTACCTCGGCGAGCAGTTCATGCAGTGGTTCCTCAAGGAGCAGGTCGAGGAAGTTGCCAGCATGAAGACGCTGCTCAACATCGCCGACCGCGCGGGCCACAACCTGTTCGACCTCGAGCAGTTCGTCGCCCGCGAGATGAACACCAGCGTGGTCGCCGACTCGGGCGCACCCACCGTTGCCGGCGGATCGCTGTAAATTGCACGTCGCAATTTCCCACGAGTAACGCGCGAACCCTCGCGCTCATAGAGGTGGTCGCCCGAACAAGCAGTTCTTGTTCGGGCGGCCACCTTCTCGCGTTCTAGCGCAGAGTGACCTGGCGGCCGCGTAGGCCGTCGCGCGAACGCAACTGCGCCGCCGTGAGCGGAGCGTCGACAGCCAGTGCCTCGCCCAGCTTCTCGCCGAATTCCTTTGTGGGCCCTGCCCATTCGGTGGGGTGCATCTCGGGATCGAGATCGAACACCGGCACCAGCACCCCGTGCGTGCGGAACGAACCGGCGTAGCGCGAGCCCTCACCCAAGTTGAGATCACCCGCAGCGTGCAGGCGCGCGAGGGCGAGCATCACGTCGTCCTCGCTCTCCGGACGAACCCACCGGATGTGCGCCTTGTCGCCTGCATCCACCCACCAGGCCGCGACGACGCCGTCGGCCTCGATTCGCGCCGAGGGCATGATCGCCTGGTTCGCGCGCTCCACGGTGGCAGTCACATCGGCTGCGGGAGTGGCACTTTCGGGAATCCACCAGTTGAAGTCCTGATGGACGGTGATCTCGAGCAGTGCGGACGCGTCGAGCACCTCGGTCAACGCGGGGGTGCTGTCGGTGATCTTCGCGGCTTCGAGCGACTCTCCCGGGGACGCGGTGGACGCCCAGCCGAGCGCGCTACTGATATCTGCTGCAACGTCTTTCGACTGGTTCTGCACCTGCAGGCCGACGAATCCCTCGACGGTATCGGCGTCTTCGCGCACCAATGCCGCGACGGCACCGGGTAGCACCGTGGCCAACGTGATGGTGCGACCGTCCACCGTGATCGGCGCGGTTGCCGTAGCCGACGGGACGAACTCGCGCAGCGCTACCAGGTCGCATTCGGCGGCGAGGCCTTCGAACGGGCGAGCCGACGCCGATTCGATGCTCGCGCGTTCCGCTTCCCGCTGAGCAAGCTTCGCTGCTCGGTTGCTGTCCTGCTTCGGTCCACTGTTTCTTTTGCTCTTACCCACGCCCGAAAACCTACACGTTCTTCGATTCGAGCCAGGCTCGCGTTCGACCGGGGTGGTTGGTGGCGATCCACCCGACACCGAGCTCGCGGCACAGGTCCACGTCCTCTTTCTCGTCGACGGTCCACACGTAACTGGCCCGGCCGGACGCTGCTGCGCGGTCGATGATGGACGGGTGCTCGCGCAGAGCCCGTATGGACGGCCCGACGGCGGTGGCGCCGACGGTTGTCGCCGCTCCCCCACCGAGGTAGTGCGAGCTGTCTCCGAGGAGCACCGTCGGAAGCATCGGAGCCGACCGCCGTACGCGCCAGACGGCCGACGGCGCGAACGACATGATGACCGCCCGCGAGTGGTCCGCCGACGCAGGCGCGCCGATGCCGAACTTGTGCAGTTCGGCGAGCACCGCGCTTTCGATCAGCGAGCCGTACCGCACGGGATGCTTGGTCTCGATGAAGAGTTTGACCGGCTTGTTGTTCCAGTCAAGGACGAGAGAGATGAGGTCGTGCAACGTCAGGAGTTCGGCGGGTTCGTCGGCCTCGCCGTAGTTCAGTCGGGCGAGGTCGGCGAAGTCCATCTCACTGACGATGCCGGTGCCGTTCGAGGTTCGATCGACACGGCGATCGTGCACGCACACGATATGGCCGTCCTTGGTCAGCCGCACGTCGCATTCGACGCCGTCCGCTCCCTCGCGCAGCGCGAGGTCGTAGGCCGCGAGAGTGTGTTCCTTCTTGGCCGCCGACGCACCTCGATGCGCGACGACCAGTGGCCCACGCCGATCGGGACTCACGACGCCGTCACCGCCTCGGGTTCACGCTCGGGCGGCTTCTCCTCGGACTGCTTTTCTTCGGGCTGCTGTTGTTCGGACTGCTGTTGTTCGGACTGCTGCTTCGGTTTCTGTTCGGTGCCGGTGGCGATCACCCAGCGGGTCGGACGCGACATGGCGGAGCCGCGCAGCGTGCGGCCTTCGAGTCGGCGCATCACGGCCAGGGTCAGCACGGCCGAGACCGCGGCGACCAGTGCCACGAATGCCGACAGCAGAACTCCGTCGGCGCGGGCCTGGAGGGAATCGCGCAGGTTCCACAGCAGTTGGACGACGACCAGCGCGTTGCTCGCTGCCCAGACGGCCCACCAGATGCGAACCAGTGTCAGTTCGCGGTGCACGTCGGCATCGGCACCGCCGCGGAGACGGACCACCTCGGTGAGGTAGACCCCTGGCATCACGATGCGGACCAACGGCAGCATCGACAACAGCAACATCGTGCGCACCGATCGCGGATCGGTGGAGCCGGCGGCGGTGAAGGCGCGTCTGCGTTGGTCGATCAGCCAGCAGGACGAGGAGATCAGCGCCGCCAGACCGATGAGGAGCGCGCCGACCTGGGCGAAGTACACCAATGCGTCGGACACGGCCAGGGTGATCGGCGAGATCAGTCGCTCGCGATTGTGCAGCAGGATGCCGTACCGGAACACTTCGGCGAATGCGGCCAGCGTCAGCAACATCGCGGTGACGACGACCAGGTTCTGAGCATTCGCGGCGTACCGCTCGACGCGACCGATGCGGCGATCGGCGTCGGGATCGCGCGGGATGTCCCGCAATCCCCAGGTGGGCGTCGAGGCGTAGTGCGGCGTCGGGGTCGGGGATGCGGATCGGCTGCGACGCTCGGATTTTGTCGACGAGGCCGAAGGGCGGGCCACCCATCGAAAGTTTCGGGCACCCTGTGCGGGTGCCCTGGTCGACACCGGTGAGAGCAGCACGCCGTGGCAGCGAGGGCACCAGGTGCCCGGCCGTGCGCCTACAGCCCAGCGGGTGCTGCAGCGGGCACAGACCTGGAACGCCTGAGCGCGTCCCTGCGGTGCCGACATCTAGATGATTCTCGCTTCGTGGGCATCGTCGTCGCGCTGGATCGGTCGACCAGCGGCCTGCCAGGCGAGCATCCCACCGTCGACGTTGATCGCGTCGTAGCCCACGCGGTTGAGGTATTCGACGACGCGAGCCGAGCGACCACCGGCTTTGCAGACGACGTACACCTCGGATTGGTTGTCGATCTCACCGGCGCGGGACGGAATGTCGCCCATCGGGATGTGGACGGCGTCAGGTGCGTGTCCGGCCTGCCACTCGTCGTCCTCGCGGACGTCGAGCAGGATGGCCGCCGGCGGGAACGGCACCGGGAGACGATCGACGGTGACGGCAGGCGACTGCTCGGGATGAGACACACCTCGATCTTGTCACGCGTCCGCGCGGGGCTGCCACCCGTGTCCTCTCGACCGAAGCGCTGCCTCGCTATGACCTATGTCACTGGAGTCACAGAAGTTATCCACAGTATCCACAGATCGATCCACAGAATCGGGGCTCGTGCCGGTTTCTATCCACAGGTCAAAGCTCCGAGTAGGCCTCGCGGTGTATCGAGTACCAACTGGGCCTGTGGATCGATGGTGATTTGACACAGCCGCCGTCTGCGGTCCTGTGAATCCGCTGTTTAGGCTGGCGAACATGACTTCCATCGAGCTACGCGTCTTCACCGAACCGCAGCAGGGCGCCACGTACGACGAACTGCTCCGCGTCGCCAAGGCTGCCGAGGAATTCGGCTACGGCGCATTCTTCCGATCCGACCACTACCTCGCGATGAGTGGCGACGGCGGACCCGGACCCACCGATGCGTGGATCACCCTGGCCGGGCTGGCCCGCGAGACCTCGACCATTCGGCTCGGCACGCTGGTCACCTCTGCGACCTTCCGCTACCCGGGGCCCCTGGCCATCAGCGTCGCCCAGGTCGACGCCATGAGCGGTGGTCGCGTGGACCTCGGCCTCGGTGCCGGCTGGTTCGAGAACGAGCACACGGCGTACGGCATTCCCTTCCCGCCGCTCGGCGAACGCTTCGACCGACTCGAAGAGCAACTGGCCGTCGTCACCGGGCTCTGGAACACGCCCGTCGGCGAGACCTTCTCGCACGCCGGCACGCACTATCCCGTCACGAACTCACCCGCGCTCCCGAAGCCGGTGCAGACCCCGCACCCGCCCATCGTCATCGGCGGCGGCGGTAAGAAGCGCACCCCGGCACTTGCAGCGAAATACGCCGACGAATTCAACATCCCCTTCGCCTCGCTGGCCGACACCGAGACTCAGTTCGGTCGCGTCCGCGCCGCCTGCACAGCCGCCGACCGCGACCCCGATTCCCTCGTCTACTCCAACGCCCTCGTCCTCTGCTGTGGCCGCACCGAGGAAGACATCACCCGACGCGCCGCCGCCATCGGCCGCGAAGTATCCGAACTACGGGAGAACGGTGCCGCAGGAAGCCCCGCCGAACTCGTCGACAAAATCGGCAGCTTCGGAGCCATCGGCGCGACACGCGTGTACCTGCAGACCATGGACCTCACCGATCTCGATCACCTCGAACTCGTCGCATCCGAGGTTCTCCCGCAGCTCTGACCCTCCAGAAACCGGCCCGCCCGAGTCCACTCGACGTGACATTGACTGCCCAAAAGTCCACTGGATGTCACATTGAGTACCCGGGGGGCTCGGTCAGGTGGCGGATCGGGCGCGTAGGCGAGCGTATTGAGCGCTGATGTGTCGTGCAGCGGGCAGTTCGATCCATCGGTACATGATTTCGGCGAGTGCGGCGGTACCGGCCAGGAATGCCAGGACGGCGGCGCTGGGGCCCAGGTGCGGTTCGACGGTTGCGTAGATCCGGTAGAGCACGAGGGTGTGGATCAGGTAGATCGCGTAGCTTCGGGTGCCGATCCATCGGATGACGGGCCAGCGGGTGATGGGTCCGTTGTATCGGGCGAGGATCAAGACGGTTCCGGTGACGACGAGCAGTGTCCAGAGGTACGTGTCGCCCATCCAGAAGGTGTGGACTTCGATGGCGAGTCGGATCACTTCGATCTGAGCGATGACGCCGACGACGACCCAGCGCCAGGTGATCAGGCGTGCCCATCCGAGGTAGGCGATCTGGCCGAGGAACAGGGTAGGGAGTACGCCCGCGACCTTGGTCAGGAACGGAACTGTGTAGGGCTGCGGCAGGTAGAGGTTGTAGACGATCACCAGTGCGCACAGTGCAGCGCCGACGAGTGGCACCACGATGGGCCTGGTGTTCAGTGTCCCGCGCATCGAGATGCAGTAGAGGTAGAACACGATCTGCACGACGAGCGTCCAGGTGACACCGAGGACGGCGACCTCGGGTCGGAGGAAGAAGCCGCCGAGGAAGAAGCTGAGGAACGCCTCGCCGTTGGTGATACCGGGTTGGCCGCTGAACATCCCGTTGAGGCCGAGCTTGACGAGGATGACGGCCATGGCGATGGCGAACCAGAGGGCCGGGACGAGGCGGGCGAGGCGCGCGACCATGAAGTCCCGACGCGATTGCCGCATGGCGGATCGGGTGATCAGCAGGCCGGTCAGCAGCATGAAGATGCTGACGCCGACGAAGGACAGGTGCAGGTTGAGGCCTGCGTCCTCGATGAGAACGGTGTTGACGACGTCGATCATCCACCAGCCGCCGCCGATGTCGTCGAGCAGATAGAACGAAATGTGGGAGTACAACACCGCGAGGACGGCGATGACGCGGAGGAGGTCGGCACCGTCCATCTGGACTCGGGGTGCGTCGACGCGCTGTATGGAGGCGGACTCGTCGACCGTGCTCTGGCTCGGTCGGTCCCCGTTCACACCCGCGAGTTTAGGTTCCGTTCATGTATTGGACCAATCCGCAGTCGCTCCGCAACTGTTTCGTGATATTCGGAGCGGATTCACAGTCGAACAATTCGACTGCGACGTTCACACGAATTTATTCCGAGAAAAGCATCTCGGTTACAACTGTTGCACTGAGGGTAGGAATGAGATTGGGTTGAACCCTACGAAAGATCCGCAGTAGGACGAACGTGCCCGCATCACACGATGGGTACGGCGTCGTTAGAGAAGGGAACCACGTGTCCGAGTACACCTTGCCCGACCTTGATTTCGATTACTCCGCCCTCGAGCCGCACATCTCGGGCGAGATCAACGAGCTTCATCATTCCAAGCACCACGCCACCTACGTCGCAGGCGCGAACACCGCGGTCGAAAAGCTCGCCGCAGCGCGTGACAACGACGATCATGCAGCCATTTTCCTGCTCGAGAAGAACCTCGCGTTCCACCTCGGCGGCCACGTCAACCACTCCATCTGGTGGAAGAACCTCTCGCCCAACGGTGGCGACAAGCCCGAGGGTGAGCTCGGTGCCGCGATCGACGACCAGTTCGGTTCGTTCGACAAGTTCCGCGCACAGTTCACCGCTGCCGCCAACGGCCTGCAGGGCTCCGGCTGGGCAGTTCTGGGCTACGACTCGCTGGGCAAGAAGCTGCTCACCTTCCAACTCTACGATCAGCAGGCCAACGTGCCGCTGGGTATCATCCCGCTGCTCCAGGTCGACATGTGGGAGCACGCCTTCTACCTGCAGTACAAGAACGTCAAGGCCGATTACGTGAAGGCGTTCTGGAACGTCGTCAACTGGGCCGACGTCCAGGCTCGTTTCGAGGCCGCAACGTCGAAGACCCCGGGTCTGATCTTCCCGTAGGTCGTCGCACCACTCGCTTCACCGACAGCGTCAATGGACCATTGCCCCGCTCAGACGGGTGCAGTGGTCCATTGACGCTTCGAAGGGGGGAGCCCGCTGGCACTCTCCCCATCTTGTGTGCCAGCCGTTTTCGCGTCATTCTCTTCCTACCCAACGTCGTGTACCCGGCTTCGAGCCCTGTACCTGTCTGGGAGGAACGATCGAGATGGACGAGCGAGATCTCATCGGTGTTTCACCGTTTCATGCCGCCGGTCTGCTGCGCGGATTCGTGATCTCCGGCCGCTGGCCGGACACCACCAAGGAATGGGCACAGTTCCTGGCCCTCGCTGTGCGGGTGGCCTCGATGCCGGGCCTGTTGGCGACGTCGACGGTCTTCGGGGTGCGTGAGGAACTGCCCGACGACCCCGCGCCGGGGACGGTCGGTTTGGTCGTCGCCGAGGGTCCGGTGATCGGGGATTTCGCGTTGGCTCCCGGACGGTTCGCCGCACATCAACCTGCCGCATTGCTGATGCTGCACCCACCGTCGGAGACGACCCCGACGCTCCCCGAGTGCGCGGGCGCGGCGTCCGGCTGCGTTCTGCTCCCCGGACTGCCACACCTCGGGCTCGATCATCGGGCGGCCTGGGTCGAGGCAGAATCCGACGGCACCGTCACCTCGATGGTCAGCCGGGTGGGTCTCGATCCCATCAGCGATCCCGACACCGCAGTTTTGGCGATGCTCCTCGCATCCTGACCGCCATCCGCACTCGAATTTTCGGGAACCCAAACTTATTGGCGCATTGGACATTTCGCGGCGAGGCCCCTAAAGTCGTGTGCAGCGAAGGGGAGTAGCCCCCAATCATCGTGTCGACATACTGGTCGCTCATTGCGACCCGGCACCTGAACCGGCCAGTTCCGGTGGGCGAGACCTTCGGTCCATTCGACGACCGAGGAGTCTGCTGTGCTGTCCGCATTGTTGCTGAGTTTTGCTGTCATTTTCGTCGCCGAGCTGGGTGACAAGTCCCAGCTCATGGCCATGACGTTCGCCCTGCGCTACAAGTGGTACGTCGTCATCGGCGGCATCACCGTTGCCACCACCGTCGTGCACCTGGTCTCGGTCGCGGTCGGCCACTTCCTCGGGGTGTCGATCCCCACCGAGGCGATCTCCATCGTCGGCGGCATCGCGTTCGTCATCTTCGGGCTCTGGACGCTGCGCGGCGACTCCCTGTCCGACGACGAAGGCGCGAAAGCGTCCCGGGTCACCAAATCCGCGTTCCTCGCAATCGCGTCGGCGTTCTTCCTCGCCGAGCTCGGCGACAAGACGATGCTGGCCACCGTCACTCTCGCCGCCGACAACGACTGGGTGGGTGTGTGGATCGGCTCGACCATCGGCATGGTCGCCGCCGATGCGCTCGCCATCGTGGTCGGCGCGGTACTCGGAAAGCACCTGCCGGAGCGCATGATCCAGTACGGCGCGGCCATCCTGTTCTTCGTCTTCGGTGCCGTCCTGTTCTTCGAGGGCCTGATGCCAGGTACCGCAGCCCCGTACATCGCTGCCGGCGCGGTCGTCGCGATTTCCGCCGTAGTCGTCGCCGTGTTCGTCCGGCGCTCCCGCACCAGGGCAGCAAGGGAATCGGAGAAGCAGGACACCATCGAGCGCGCCTGACGTTGGTTTACACTCCTCTCCCGGGAGGGGTGCATGAACGACGACCAGCAGGTGAGCAAGACCGACGCAGCGCACCGTTCGACCGATCGGCTGATCAGAATCTTCGGTCGTTTCGTCGGTACCGGCTATCTCATCTATCTGCTGCTGTTGATCCCGGATATCGCGCGGAGCAGCGAGGTGGTTCCCGGTTGGTGGACTCCGGTCACCGTCGTGGTCGTGTTCGGCAGTGGTTTCGCATTCGGGGCCATCACTTTTCAGCCGAGTATCACCGCCATCAGGATCGCCGGTTCGATCGCAGCAGTGACGTTCCCGATCATGGCCCTGCTGTGGTGGGTGGCCTGGGACGGTGCCACCTTCGACCAGGCCCCGACATTTCTCGCGGCGTTTCCCGGCCTGGCTGCACTCGCCGCCGCCACGGTGTGGCGACCCGTCCCGGCGTTCGTCCACATGAGCGTCAGCGTTGTCCTCGCACAGTTGATGAATCAGGCTGTGCGAGAGCCGTTCCCCCGCAGCAACATCATCGCGGAGATCTTCTTTTCGATGATGTTCTGCACGGTGTTCGTGGCCGCCACGCTGGCGGCGGTACGCACCGGACGCATTCTCGACGCGACGATCTCGACGACGCACGACGACGCAGCCCGGGCGGCTGCGGCCACCGCGCGTGAGGTCGAGCGCGAACGGTTCGACGCGTTGATCCACGACGAGGTCATGTCGTCACTGCTGGCTGTGGCTCGCCATGGCCGCACGCCCAGCCTGGCCCGTCAGGCCCGCTCGGCTCTGATGCATCTGGATCACCTGACCACCGGCACCGTCTCCGAGACGTTCTCGGCCGACGAGGCTCTGGCCCAGCTTCGTTCTGCCGCAACGACAGTCGACGAGTCGATCGAATTCACCGTGCACGAGGGCGCGCTCGAGCTCACGGAGGTCTACCCTGCCGACACGGTACGAGCCATCGCTGCCGCATTGGCAGAAGCGCTCCGCAACAGCCTGATTCACGCGAGAGCATCACACCGTTCGGTTGCCGTGGAGCTGAACCCGTCGTCGATGCACATCACCGTGCAGGACGACGGCATCGGCTTCGATCGACGTTCGGTGCCGCCCCACCGACTCGGCGTCGCGGTCAGCATCGAGGGCAGAATGCGTCAGCTCGACGGCGGATCGTCCGAGATCGAATCCTCCACCGCAGGCACCATCGTGCGATTGGGCTGGAAGCGATGAACGGCCAGGACATTCGCGATCTGCTGGCGATGAAGTCGGCAGCAGCGTATGCAGTTGCCGGATTCTTCGTCCTCGCCTGCCTGGTGTCCGCATCCGCAACCCTGACCGGGGTGTCTGCAGTGTGGCCCGAATACGCAGCGGTGCTTGCGCTCTCGGCCGCGGTCATCCTGTTGCTCCGAGCGCCGGGTGATCCACCGAGCGCACGGTCGACCGCACTGATGACCGTATCGGGCCCGGTGGCAGCGGCTCTGGTCTTCGCCGTGCTGCCGGTTCCACTGGCCGGAAGCCTGCAGACCTGGCCGCTGGGAATGTCCGTGGTGATCTATACCTTCATGTGTGTCCGCGGCCGCACGCCGGCCGCGTGGCTCGGGCTGGCACTGACCATGTCCGTCGCCATCGGATGGGCGGTGGTGACGGGTCAGGGATTTCTGTACGGGCTCTCGTTCAGCGCCATCAACATCGCGCCGCTGTTGATGGCGACGTTCTTCGCGTTCACCATCCGGCCGTTGGCCGCGGCGATCTTCGCGCTGCGTACGCAGTCGACAGTGCGCATCGCGTCCCAGGCCGCGGCGGCGGCTGCGCTGGAAGAACGGGACGCTCGCCTGGCCAGTCTCGACGCGTTGGCCCGTCCGTTGCTCCAACGCATCGCCGACGGTCCCGATCCCACCGACGAGGAAGTCCTCGCGTGTCGGCTTCTCGAAGCCGAACTTCGCGACACCCTGCGCGCCCGCGGTCTCGTTCGGCCCGATCTCGCTCGCGCCGCCAGGTCCGCGCGGGCCCGCGGGGTGGAGGTGATGATGCTCGACGATCGGTCCCCGGACGCACTCGACGACGACGTCCGAGACCGCATCGTGGCCGCTACGGCGAGGGCACTCGATGCCGCAGAGGCAGGCGCGGTGACGGTCCGCCTCCTGCCTCCGGGCCGTCCCGTGGCGGCGACGATTCTGCTCGACGACCTGGGCGACAATGCGCACCGAGTCGAGTACGACCACACCGGTCACATCCGGCGTTGACGGGATCTACGGCACCCGTCGGTACCTGAGGTTCCCCGCCGGTTATGGTGCAGAACGACCACGAGGTCGCTGCCTGTGCCGCGGCCCGTCACTGTGAGCGAAGGGGATCCACGACGTGGAGATTTCAGGAACAGCAGCACTTGTCACCGGCGGGGCATCGGGCCTCGGTGCCGCAACGGCCGCACGTCTGGCCGCCGCGGGCGTCACCGTCTTCGGGCTCGATCTGCCGCAGTCCATCGAGCGCGCCGGAGACAGCGTCCCGGCCGGAGTGACGCTGCTCCCCGCGGACGTCACCAGCGAGGCAGAGGTCGAGGCCGCACTGGACACGATCGTCGCATCCGGTGTGCCCCTCCGCATCGTCGTCAACTGCGCAGGCGTTGGCTGGGCCGGCCGCATCCTGTCCAAGAAGGGGCCGCACGATCTCGAGCTGTTCCGCACCGTCATCACCATCAACCTGCTGGGCACGTTCAACGTGATGCGGCTGGCCGCGAATCGGATGCAGTCGCAGTCGACCGTCGACGACGCGGGCCAGCGCGGCGTCGTCATCAACACCGCGTCGGTCGCGGCGTTCGAGGGCCAGATCGGCCAGATCGCCTACACCGCGTCCAAGGGTGGCGTGCACGCGATGACCATCACCGCCGCTCGCGACCTGGCCCAGGTCGGCATCCGCGTCAACACCATCGCCCCCGGCATCGTCGACACCCCGATGCTGGCAGGCGTCACCGAGGAATACCGTCAGGGCCTCGAGGCATCGGTGCCGTTCCCCTCGCGTCTGGCGCAGCCCACCGAGTACGCGCAGCTGGTCCAGATGATCGCCGAGCACGATTACCTCAACGGCGAAACCATCCGCATGGACGGCGCAATCCGCATGGCTCCGCGTTAATCACTGACCACTCCGGGTGGCCCCGCCGATCGAGGCGGGGTCACGCGCGAGCGCGCAGGTCCGCCACCGTAGGAATCTCCTTCTCCGCGCGGTCGGACATCCACTCGCGCAACACTTTCGTCGCCAGAACATCGTCCTCGTTGTAGACAAGCAGTCGCTCGCGCTGCGTGTGGTCGGGCTCCGCGTCGTATCCGACTGCTTCCCGATACCACCCCATCGACGCCTCGCCGCCGGCTTCGTCGTCCCGCCACGCGAACCCTGCGACGGGCGCAATCTTCTTCAGTCCCTTGCCGTTCGGGCAGATGAACTGATCGCTCACGGCCTGGTAGATGTCCACCCATTGCTCGCTGTCGATGAATTCACGAATCTGCGCCTCGGTGGGAACCCCGGGAACGTCCGCGAAACGGCGGGCCGAATCGAGCAGCCACTTGTCTTCCGCCTGCCGCGAATAGCAGTACGCGGCAAAGGTTTTGCCGCGCGCGGCCGCGTCGGCCCTGGTGTCCATCAGCCAGTTCCAGAACACAGCGAACGAGCGGCCCTCGTCGACGGTCGGCAGCGGATCCCAGGTGACGAAACCGCGATACGACGGCGGCGGACCGCCTGCCTCGGTGAGCAGCGTGCCCCACAGATACGCGCCGTGTTCCTGGTAGCTCTCCATGTCCACGTCCACCTCGACGTCGGCGCGATGCACCGAGACGGTCTCCGAGCGCCGCAGCAACGGCACGTCCGCTCGCCAGGCCAGCGCGGCGGACACCGCGTCGTCGAAGTTCCCGAAAGGCCACTCCTCGGGAGCCGGGCCGGTCCATTGCGCCAACTCGTCGATGGTGCGGACGCCGGCGCTGCGCAGCACATCGGCGCGGGACCCGGAGGCGACCAGCGAGACGTCACGAACGGCCTCGAGTTGCGGCTTGCAGTCGAACCACCACGAACACGACCGACATTCGCTCACCTGGGAGGGAACGGTGAACGAGATGCCCTGGGCCACCGAGAGCCGGTCCGCGAAGCGAGTGTCGTATTCGTCGAGGACCGTCGTGAGATCGTGCACCAGCATGCATTCGCCCTTGTAGCCCACCGCGCCGCCGACGGGTGTGGCCGTGGCCAGGCCCTCGTGCGCCAGCATGCGGTACAGGTGCGCGAGCCGGAGCTGGTCGCGTAGCTGACTGCGCACCTTGCGGGTCTCGTCGATCGACGGAGACCACTGGTCGAGTGGGGTGGTGCGCGCGCCGCGGCCGGGGTCGGTGACCTTGTGGTTGACGACGATCACCGGGATGTATCCACCCGCCGGATCGCGGACGAGCAGTTCGCTGCGACCGCGTCGGCCGGTGTCGCGTTCGAGGGGCAGTACCGCATTCCAGATGCGTTCCACTCCGGCCCGGCAGGCGGCGACGGTGGCGTCGGCAGCGTCTCGGGCGGTGGGTCGGTCGATCTCGGTCCACAGCATCGAATCGTCCACGGCCAGCTTCGCGCGGACGTTCTCACGATGGGCCTGAGCTGCTTCTCGGCGCTGCCGTACCCCGGGGTTCTCGGGTTCACCGCGCAGCAACGATCCGTACGCGGTGTCGAGATAGAGCCGATGCCGACAGCGCGTCAACGACCCGGCGTCGAGCAGCACGGGCACAGGTGATGTGGCTGCCGCGCCTCGTTGACCGTTCACACTGTTAGACACTAGGTCAGCCCTCCGACAGCCAGGAACGATCACCTGCCCGATAGGGTGTAGGCAACGCACTGTTCCCGCCTAGCAGCACACGTCAGGAGCCTTTTCGATGGGTTTGTTCCGCAAGCGTAAGGGTCGAGCCACTCGCAAGGCAGAGGCCAAGGCGCTCAAGCACAAGGCAACACTCGAAGCGAAGCTGGGCGCGAAGAACGAGCGCAAGCAGTTGAAGTCGATCGCCAAGGCACAGCGCAAGCTCAGCGCGGTGGAGGCGAAGTCGCAGAAGAACGTCGAGAAGGCCCAGGTATCTGCTCTGAAGGCGCAGCAGAAGGCTGCGGTGCAGGGAACGCTCAGCGTGGCCCAGATTCGCAAGTACCTCGGCATCGCTCGGCTGCTGATTCCGGTGCTGGCCCCCATCCTCTACCGCGGTGCGACGGTTGTGCGCGCGCAGCTGGACAGCCGCAAGGCGCAGCAGCTCGGGGTCGCTCCCGACCAGCTCAGCGAGTACACCGGCCACGGCGGCAAGCTCAGCGCCCGCATCGCCGGTGCCGAGAAGTCGCTCGACACCATCGGTGCGCGCCACTCCGATCCCGAGACCAAGAGCTTCGGCGCCGCGATCAGCGAGCGTCTGGACGATCTGACCACCGCTGTCCGCGCGTCCGAGCAGATGCCGCCCGCTCGCCGCAAGACCGCACACGCCGCGATCTCCGCCGAGCTCGACGGCATCGAGGCCGACCTGCTCGCCCGTCTCGGCGTGCGCTGACCCCTGCACAACCGATGACCGACAGCTCAGCCGCACCGCTTCGCGGCGGAGCTGTCGGTATCGTCACCGCGACACTCGCGGTGGCCGCACACGGCATGGCAGGCGGCGGTTGGCCCGCCGGTTCCGCACTGGCCCTGCTGATCCTCGTCGGCATCGGTATCGGTGCCATGACGGCCCTGCCCAGACGTTCGACCGTTCTGTTGCTCCCGGCCCTGCTGGCAGGCCAACTCGTCGCCCACATCGCGCTGAGCCTCGGCGGTACGGCCGACATGCACGCACACTCGCTGTTGCCCAGCACAGCGATGATCGCCTTCCACGCGGCCGCCTCGGTCGTCGCCGGTCTGACCATCGCCGCGGCCGAGCGCCTCTACGGCCCGATCACGTCCATCGTCCGAGCGGTTCTCGCGCTCCTCACTCCCCTGCCCGACGGTTCCGCCGTCGGTCGCGTGTCCATGTCCGTCGCGGTTCCCTCGGTAGACGGTGCCGCTCTCGACTGGGTCATCTCTCGTCGCGGGCCCCCGGTGTCGGCGTACTGACCGACATCCCTTTCCGCACATCTCTGCACAGAAATGACCCAATCCATGAAGAGCTCTCTTTCCCGTGCCCTGTTCGTCTCAGGAGCCACCGTCGGCGCGTTGCTGATCGGCGCAGGTGCCGCGTCCGCTCACGTCGTCGTCTCCGCTCCCGACGCCGCGCAGGGCGGCTACTCGGTGCTGACGTTCCGTGTTCCCACCGAGTCCGATACCGCCTCGACCAGTTCGGTCAAGGTGACCCTCCCCGGCCTCAATTCAGCTCGTACACAGCCCATTCCGGGCTGGACGTCCACCGTCGAGAAGGACTCCGCCGATCTCGCGGTGTCGGTGACGTGGACGGCGAACCCCGGTTCCGAGGTCGGACCGGGCCAGTTCCAGCAGTTCCTGCTCTCGGCGGGCCCGCTGCCCGAGCAGGAGACCGTCTCGTTCCCGGCCACCCAGACCTACACCGACGGTGAGGTCGTCGACTGGAACGAGCCGATGACCGAGGACGGTAGCGAGCCCGAACTGCCCGCTCCCACTCTGACTCTCGCCGCGGCGAGCGGCGATGGGCACGGCAGCGCCCATACCGAGACCACCGCCACCACCGAGGCGTCGGCGTCTTCGGAGGACAACACCGCCCGCTGGCTCGCCGGCGTCGGACTCGTACTCGGAGCCGTCGGCGCAGGTCTGGGCATCGGTGCGACGGTCCGGGCGCGGCGCTCATGAGGTCGCTCGTCCTGTCCACGAAGGCGCTGGTCGTCTCGGTCGCAGCACTGCTGATGCTGTTGGTCGCCGCACCGATCGCGTCGGCGCACTCGCAGGTCACCGGATACAGCCCGGCCGACGGCTCCTCCCTGGACTCGTCTCCGGCGACGGCATCCGTGTCGTTCAACGAGGTGCCCCAGTCGCAGTTCGCCACGCTCAACGTCGTCGGGCCCGACGGCAACATCTGGTCGAAGGGCGACGCCCGCATCGAAGGCCAGAGCGTCGTCGTCGACGTCGGTGAATTGGGGCCGATCGGCGAGTACACCCTCGCGTATCGCATCACCTCGGCCGACGGGCATCCCGTGAGCGGTACCGCGACATTCACGCTGACGCAGGAAGGGTCGGGAACTCCGGGGGCACCGGCCGACGCGTCGGGAACTTCCGAGGAGTCCGAGGGCTCGTTCCTCGGCGGCTACGGGAACATCGCGCTGATCGCAGTGGCGGTCCTGGCCTTCGCCGGGGCATTGGGATTCGCCCTGCGTAAGCCGAAAGCCCCGAACAAGACGAAGACCGGGAAGTAGCACCGACGTGGCTGCGGTGGGCGAGAGAAGCGTTCGGCTGGTACTCGCCGCCGCAGCTGCAACGTTGCTGGGGGTCGCGGCAGCGTTCGCGCTGGCGTACCCCACCTTTCCCGGTGGGTCGTCGTGGCTACGGGTGATCGCGGTGGCGTCGGGCTCGGTGGTGTTGGGGTTCGGGGTTCTCGCTGTCCTGGACGGCAATTCCGATTCCCGACGCCCCGCCGTCGACTCACTGGTGATGTGGCGCGCGATCGGCTATCTGTCGGGACTGTGGGCGGTGGCCGAGTTCGTTCTGCTGGTCGCGGCGGCGGCCGATTCCGCCGGGCGTACGCCACTGACGTTGTCGCCGAGCGCTTTCACCACGTTCGCCACCTCGATCTCCGTGGGCCGTCTTGGTTCTGCGACGGTGGTCCTGACGCTCGCTCTGTGTGCCATCGGCGTGGCCGGGTATCGGCTGGGGGCGAGCTGGTCTCCGATTCCGGTGATCGTGCTGGCGTCCCTTGCCCTGGTCGCTCGGCCGATCACCGGGCACATGTCGCAGTTCGCATTCGGGTCCTTCGCCGTTGCCGTGCATGTGGTGTGCGCGTCGGTGTGGCTCGGTGTTCTGGGTGCGATGGCGCTGAGTCTGCGGAGCAAATCGGCGTGGGCGACGCTGTTGCCGGTCTATTCGCGAGTCGCGTTCTGGTGCGTCGTCGGAGTAGCCACCACCGGGGTGCTGGACGCGGTCCTGAAGCTGGGCGACCTCAGTGCCGTGATCGAGACCGGTTACGGCCGAATCGTTCTCGCCAAGGTCCTCGTCACGGTCATCCTGATCGCGTCGGCTCACCGGATCCGTGGGACGTGGTTGCCCACCGTGTCCGCACACCGATCCACGGTGGAGCAGTCGGTGGGACGTGCGGCGGCGCACGTCTGCCTGCTGGCGGTGGCGTTCGGCTTGGCTGCGGCGCTGGCGACCACTGCGTGAGCCGGCAGTAGCCGAAACCTTGTCGGCACTCTGTACTAGCCTGGGTGCATGCCGAAGTTGACTGTGGTGCCGGGTGGTTCTTCGGCACCTGCGCTCGGTCGGATCCACACTGTCGCGGAGTTCTTCGCCGGTATCGGCCTGGTGCGAATGGGCTTGGAGCAGGCCGGTTTCGAGGTCTCGTGGGCCAACGACATCGAGCGCGACAAGCATCACATGTATCGCCAGCACTTCGGCGACGACGCAGGCCATTTCCAACTCGGTGATGTCGCTCGCACTCGAGGAGACGATCTGCCCGAGGGGCTGTCGTTGGCGTGGGCGTCGTTTCCCTGCACCGACTTGTCGTTGGCCGGCGGCCGGGCCGGGCTTGCGGGCAAGAACTCCTCTACGTTCCGGCATTTCACTCGGGTCCTGAGCGAGCTCGGTGATGCTCGGCCCCAGGTGGTCGCGCTCGAGAACGTCGTCGGGCTGGCGACGAGTCACGGTGGAGACGATCTGGCCGCAGCGGTCCGGGAGCTCAACGAGCTCGGCTACTCGGTCGATGTCCTCACCATCGATGCTCGACGCTTCGTTCCGCAGTCACGTCCACGGCTGTTCCTCATCGGGGCGCAGAATCCCCCCGAGGATGCCCGCGATCCCAACAGTGAGCTTCGACCGGATTGGTTGCAGGCGGTGTACGGCGATTCGACGTTGCTGACGCATCGGGCTCCGCTGCCGAGTCCACCGATTCCGCTGACCAGTGGTCTCGGTGATGTGGTCGAGCGCATGGACTACCGCGACGAGCGGTGGTGGGATGCAGCCCGAACCGCGGCGTTCGTGCAGTCGTTGTCGCCGATTCAGTTGCAGCGCATCGAAATTCTGAAGAGGGCTCGCAAGGTCAGCTACCGCACCGCCTACCGTCGCACCCGCAACGGCGTCGCCGTGTGGGAGGCGCGCCCCGACGACATCTCCGGTTGCCTCCGTACCGCCCGCGGCGGTTCGTCCAAGCAAGCGGTGGTCAAGATGGGCAACGGCCGGTTGCAGGTGCGGTGGATGACGCCACTCGAATACGCTCGCCTGATGGGTGCCGGCGAGTACACACTCGACGGTCTGCGAAACAACCAGGCGCTCTTCGGTTTCGGTGATGCCGTGTGCGTTCCCGTGGTCGCGTGGCTCGCCGAGCACTACCTGATGCCACTGGTCAGCGGATCTTTCAATTCTGCTGCGGCACATGTCCAGTCACGGTAAGTCCTCGCTGCGGTCGTCTGCCGTCGCGCCGCGCAAGAGCACTCTTCCCGCGGACGACGTGCAGTCCTTTCGCACCGCGCTGCGAGAAGTGCTGAGCGAGAAGGACGATCGGGGCCGGATGTGGTCGGCGGCCAAGTGGGGCGTGTATGCGTTCTACGATTACGACGGTGAGCCGATCTACGTGGGGCAGACCAAGGAGAAGCTCAGCGTCCGGGTGCAGCGTCATCTGACCAACCAGCGAACCGACGCCGTCGCGATGCGGGTGCTCGACGTCTTCGAGGTCGCGGAGATCGAGATCTGGCCGCTGTGGCAGTACGAGGACCTCAAGAAGTCCGACGGCGCAGAGCAATTCCGCGCCGCCGAGCGTGATCTGAATGCTCACGAGTACACGGCATACCTCGAGGCCATCGACAAGTCGCGGCACAAGGCGATCCTCAACGAGAAGATTCCGCCGGTCTCGGAGCCCATCGCACTCCCTGCGTCACTGCGTCGGTCGCTGATCTCCGAGCAGACCCGCCGCGAGCGCGGACATCCCGATATCCGCATCGCACGCCGCGCCGAAACCATCTCACGGTTGGCAGCTGTCACTCGCGAACGCGGCGAGGTCTCCGAGGGGCTACGACGCGTCCTCGTGGTCCAGGCCGTGCGCCTGGCCTACCTGTCGGCCGAGCGACTCGCTTTCGTCGAGGGGCATCCGATCCCCGATCCCGCCGCGATCGACGTCACCGCGTTGGTGGGTTCGGTGCTGCACGAGCGCGACTCCGATATCGATACCGAAAGCGACCCTGACCCGGACGCCGAGCCCGAGGGCGAGCTGGACCTGTTCGGCGAGTACTGACGAAAGTAGGCTCGCCCTGTGCCGCTTCCCCCTCACGTTGCCGATCTCACCAGCATCGACCTGCTGCTGTCGGTCGCCGAGCTCGGCAGCATCGGGCGAGCGGGTAGAGCTCACGGAATGTCGCAGCCGGCGGCCAGTGCGCGCATCCGTGCGCTGGAGAGACGCGTCGGCGCTCCGCTGCTGCGGCGCGGAGCGCGAGGAACGGTACTGACCGACCTCGGTGAGCTCGTCGCGAGCTGGGCCGCGCCGGTCGTTCGGTCCGCCGAGGACTTGGCGACGGCGATCGCCACATTGCACGCCGAACGCATCGGCCATGTGCAGATCGCCGCGAGTCAGACTGTCGCAGAGTATCTTCTGCCGCGCTGGCTGGTCACGCTGCACACGCTCGTCCCGCACATCGTTCCGACGCTGAGTTCGGGTAATTCGACGGTGGTCGCCGAGAAGGTGCTTGCGGGCGCCGCCGACCTCGGCTTCATCGAAAGTCCCGATGTGCCTGCGGCACTGGACCACCGGACAGTGGCCACCGACGAGCTGGTGCTCGTGGTGGCACCGGATCACTCCTGGGCATCCACTCCGCCGTCGGCCACCGAGATCGTCGCCACAGCACTGGTGACGCGGGAGGCGGGGTCGGGAACGCGCTCGGCCTACGAAAGCGCTGTGGCCGCAGCGGGTCTCGGACAGCCGATGTCGCCGCTCCTCGAGGTCTCCTCGACGACGGCGATCAAGTCCGCTGTCGGGGCAGGCATCGGTGGGGCCGTACTGAGCTCACTGGCCGTCGCCCCCGAGCTGGCCGCGGGAACCCTGGTTCGCGTACCGATCCCAGGATTGACTCTGCGTCGTGAGCTGCGGGCGATCTGGCCGTCCGGTCGCGCGCCGAGTGGACCGGCCGCGGAGTTGCTCACAGTGGCGGCGAAGACCCGACTTCAGCCATAACCCTGGGTTATGCCTGGTGGACGAACTGACGCCTACCGGCCGGGCACGGTGCCGCGCAGGCTGAAGACATGACCGTGACCGACCACGCCGCCATCTCGACCGAGCACCTTTCGCACCGCCGACCCCTCGAGCACATCACCCCCAACTGGTTCGCCGCGGTGATGGGGACCGGCATCGTGGCCACCGCGGCCGCGACGTTGCCGGTGCAATTCCCGGCTCTGCACGTCTTCGCGGTCGCTGTCTGGGCCTGTGCCGCCGCGGCGCTGGTCGTGATCGGTGCGGCCTTCGTGATGCACTGGACCGGGCACCGCGACCGGGCCGTCGCCTATGCCCGGCACCCGGTGATGGTGCAGTTCTACGGCGCTCCGCCCATGGCGATGCTCACCGTCGGCGCGGGCGCAGGTCTGCTCGGAGCGGATCTGCTCGGACCGACTGCGGCCACCACGCTGTTCGCGGGCCTGTGGATCGCCGGGACGATTGCCGGTCTGCTCACCAGCGTCGTCGTTCCGTTTCGGATGATCACCGCGTCCGATCATCGCGACGTCGCAGCCCTGCCCGCGTGGCTGATGCCCGTCGTCCCGCCGATGGTGTCGGCGTCGACCGGGGCGTTGCTGCTTCCGCACCTACCCGAAGGCCAGTGGCGGCTGGCGCTGCTGTGCGCCTGCTATGCGATGTTCGGGCTGTCGCTGATCGTCGGGATGATCACGCTGACTCTGATCTACGGACGTCTGTTGCACGGCGGACTGCCGCCCGTCGACGCGGCTCCGACCGTGTGGATCACGTTGGGGTTGATCGGTCAGTCGATCACGGCGGCCAACCTGCTGGGCACCGACGCATCGATGGTGTTCACCGGCGCACAGTCGTCGATCGCCGTCGGGCTACACGTGTTCGGCATCGGCTACGGGCTGATCATGGGCGGCTTCGGAATGCTGATGTTCGCGCTCGCGACTGCTCTGACCGTGCACGCGGCACGCAGAAACTTGGGGTTCTCGCTGACGTGGTGGTCGTTCACGTTCCCCATCGGGACCTGCGTCACCGGAGCGACTGCACTGGGTCATGCGCTGAACTTCGGTGCGGTGCAGGCTCTGGCCGTTGCCCTGTACGTCCTACTGCTCGCCGCCTGGATCATCGTGGCCACCCGCACAGTTCGAGGTGTTCTACAAGGGAACCTGCTGCACCCCCACTGATCTCACATGTGAGCAAGCACGTTCACCACATTGCCGCCTGCATCGCGGAAGAAGAATCGGCGGACGCCCCACTCCTCGTTGCTGATCTCGTAGACGATCTCGAGTTCGGCGTCCATCGCTGCCCGGTACGCCGCGTCCACGTCGGCCGCCTCCCTCGACCGCGGATCGGCTCCCCAGATTCGGATTTCCGACTGCGATCGGAGGCCCAAATCCATATCCGAGGAGCCGATCCGCGATTCGACTTCAACCCTGTGACCCACGAGACAGGAATATTATTTGCTTAGCGCATGTATGTATATATATGGTTGCAGACAGCAAGTAAATCACCCTCATCGTTGGAGCACTCATGGCAGTTCAATCCACGACAGCGGAGTCGTTGGTCGAAGAGGTATTTCTCTTCGGGCGCACGCTGAAGCGGGCCGTGACCACCGGAGTCGAGGATTCACCCCTACCGCAGGCCCTGACCGGAGTTCTGGCCATCCTGGCGACCGAGGGCGAATGCAGACAGACCGACCTGGCCAGCAGGCTCTGCGTCAGTCAGTCCGCCCTCAGCCGGCAGATCGCAGATCTCGTCGACCTCGGCTACATCGATCGACATCCGGATCCCGACGACAAACGTGCGTCGCGGGTCTGTGTGTCGGACCTCGGTCAGGTTCGACTGAAGCAAATTTGGGACAGACGCGCACGCCGCCTGGCAGAAATGCTGAGCGGCTGGAGCGAGTCCGAGGCACTCGAAGCACTCGACTCGATCCGCAAACTGAACGACACCTTCACCGAAGACGCCCACGCTCAGCACCAGGACGTGGCCCGCATTGAATTGATTGCGAGATAGAACATGACAACATCCCCTAGCGCGGAAACTCCGCCCAATCAGGCAGTCGTCGATCCCGACGCGATGTCGCATCGCCAGATCCTCGAGGCCCTCACCGGCCTGCTGGCCGCGCTGTTCACCGCGCTGCTGAGCACCACGATCGTCTCGACGGCACTGCCCACCATCATCGGTGATCTGAAGGGTTCGCAGACCGCGTACGCCTGGGTCATCACCACGGCCCTGCTGGCCAATGCCGCGTCCACGCCCATCTGGGGCAAGCTCGCCGACCTGTTCAACAAGAAGGTGCTGGTCCAGAGCGCGATCGTCATTTTCGTCGCGGGCTCGTTGATCGCCGGCTTCGCACACAACGTGCCTGTTCTCCTCGCCGCACGCGTGGTGCAGGGCATCGGTATGGGTGGCCTGACGGCTCTCGTCATCGCCATCATCGGCACCATCGTCTCCCCGCGTGATCGCGGCCGCTACTCCGGCTACACCGGTGCCGTCATGGCCGTGTCGATGTCCGGTGGCCCGATCCTGGGCGGCGTCATCGTCGACAGCCCCCTCGGCTGGCGCTGGTGCTTCTTCGTCTGCGTGCCGCTGGCGGTTGTCGCTCTCGGCCTGCTGCAGAAGACCCTGCACATCAAGACCGTCCGCAAGGACAACGTCTCCATCGACTGGCTCGGTGCACTCCTGCTCACCGCGGGCGTTTCCGTTCTCCTCGTGTGGGTGTCGTTCGCAGGCAAGGCCGACTACTACGCCTGGCTCTCCCGCGAGACTGCCTACCTGGTGGGCGGCGGAGTTCTGCTGCTGGTTCTGACGATCATCGTCGAGGCTCGGCACAAGTCGCCGATCATCCCGCTCAAGATCGTCACCGAGCGCACGACCGGCCTGGCCATCGTCGCCTCCATCGCCGTCGGTGTCGGCCTCTTCGGAGCCACCACCTTCCTCGGCCAGTACTTCCAGACCGCTCGCGGCTACACCCCGACCGAAGCCGGATTGCTGTCCATCCCACTGGTGTTCGGCATGCTCGTCGCCTCCGTCGGCTCCGGTCAGCTCATCACCAAGTTCGGTAAGTGGAAGCCGTTCATCGTCACCGGATCCATCCTGCTGGTGATCGGATTCCTGCTTCTGGGCACCATCGATCACGCCACCAGCCTGGTGACGGTCGGCATCTTCATCACCATCGTCGGCCTCGGTACCGGCATGCTGATGCAGAATCTCGTTCTCGCAGTGCAGAACACGGTCAGTGTGCAGAACGTCGGTGCGGCATCGTCGACGGTTGCGTTCTTCCGTACCTTCGGCGGCGCGATCGGTGTCTCCGTTCTCGGATCGCTGCTGGCAACCCGGGTGGCCGACAAGTCCGCAGCCGGCCTGGCCCAGCTCGGCGTCGACAGCTCGTCGGGCGGCGGTGGATCACTCGATCTCACCTCACTGCCCGCTCCGGTCCTCGAAGTCGTCCGCACCGCATACGGTGACGCAACCGGTCGCATCTTCATGATCGCCGGCTTCGTCGCGATCGTCACGCTGATCGCAGTCGTCTTCATTCCGAATCGCCCACTGCGCCAGACGATCGACATCGCGTCGGCCCCCGCACAGGGACCGAAGGACGAGCCGCAGGATCAGCTCGCCGAGATTCCGTCCTTCGGTGCCACTCAGGATTACGTCTCCGCCGAGTACGACACCGATCGTCGCGCCGAGGGTCGGCACGAGGCTCAGCCGGGTCAACGTCCCTTCGAGGGCCTGAGCACCGATGCTCGTGATCGACTGCTCGCTCTGCTGTTGCCCGAGCCGAAGGACACGTTGGCCGCACTGGACGAGGCCGAGGCCATCCGCGCCGAGGTGATCGAACTGCAGCAGGAACTCGACGCGAAGATGCTCGATTTCGATGCAGTGTGCGAGCGGCTCCGTCGCCTCGGACTCAGTGAGCAGCAGATTGCTCGAGTGTTGGGAGACAACCACATTCCCGACAGTCGCAATCACTACGCACACGCCGGCCTGAACGGACAGAGCGTCAACTAGGCCCAGCGTCGACCAGGCCACGCGTCACGGCAGTTCCCCGCACCCCCACAGGGAGTGCGGGGAATTTTCGTTCTCTATGCTTCGAAGAACGGACCGGCCACCTTCTTTCGGTTCTGCACAGGCGGGAGAATCCTTCGTGACACGTCGTCTCCGGATCTCCGCCGCCGCGGTCCTGGCAGCAACGCTGGTCTGCGCGTCGTGCACATCCGAGGAGCGGCAGCCGACGGCCGGCACCCCCGTCGACGGTGCAACAGGATCTGCTCCCGGTCTCGGATGGTCCCTCACGCCCTCGGACGTCGGTATCGAAGGTGGTCAATTTCGCGATCCCGTCCACGGCAGCGCCACCGATTCGATGGAGTCCGGTTCCATCTCCGACGGGTCGACGGTCGTCACGCTCGTCGGCCGTCTCGACGGCAGAGAGTTCGTCGACGCGACCCTGGTGGGATTGAGCATCGCGGACGGCTCGGTGCTCTGGCGCACCCCCGCGGACGATGTTGTGGGTTGCGGTGAGGAATTCGTCGACGGGCAGATCGTCTGCTACCGCGGCAACACCGGCACGACATCCGAAATCCTCACTGTCGACGCCGAATCCGGGGAGTCCAGTAGTCGGGACGCAACCTTTCCGATCACGAGTCTGACCACCGCGGACGGCCACGTGTACGCCTCCCGGGCGGTGCGCGAGGGTGCCAGGGCGACGGTGTCACGCGGCACGGCGGACGCCCTCGACGCGGACTGGTCGGTGCAGTTCGATTCCAGGGCCTCGCCGGGTGCACCGTTCGCGTCCACGCTGCACACCGAGAACGGAATCGGACTGTTCGACGACGGCCGAGGAGTGTTCGCCTTCGACCTCGACACTGGCGACAACCTGTGGTCCAGAACGATTCCCGACTGCGCTCGTTCGGGCATCGCCGCGCGCGACGGCGCAGTGCGGGTGGTGCGGACCGACTGCTCGGACCCCAACACGATCGTGGGTTCGGAGATCGTCGACACCGACGGAACCGTGCTCGCTGCAACGGATTCCGTGACCCTGCAGCAACCGACGTTCGATTCCCCCGCCGAGGAGAGCCCGATACTGCTCGGGACGGGCGGCTATCGGCCGTCGAATCCCGATCCCGTGTGGACCGACGAGAGTCTGGCCTGGGCTGTTCCGTCGGACATCAGCGCCCCCGCCGCGGCATTCCTGTCCACGCACGGACTGGCCTACGCCATCACGGGTTCGGTGGCACTGCTGCGCAACAACGACACCGCCACCGAATCCGCGCTCGACCTCGACACCGGGAACACGCTGTGGAGTCGCGAATCGGGAACCTTCGCGGAGGTCGGCGCGCTCGACGGTGACGTGGCCACCCTGTTCGGACCGGAAGTGCTGCGCGGAATCGACGTCAGAACCGGATCCACCGTGTGGGACATACCCGTTGCGGCGTTCGACGACGAGGGAATCGATCGGCAGTCGTGGCCGATGTTCGATCGAGTCGAAGCCGACTCGATCTACACCGACTCGATCTACACCAGGGCACTGAGCATCTCGGTCCTACGAGCGAGATAGCCCCTCCCCCGTCGTCGACGTTACTTACCGACCCGGTATGTACTTGAGCGCCTTGACGAAGGGCGGCATGATCTTTGCCCACAGCTTCGGCGGAAGTCCGCGCGGCCCACCGAGATTGAGCAGACGCGTCGTCGCGATGGTCTGCGACTCCGTGTACTTGAGCAGGCCCTCGGTGCCGTGCCTGCGTCCGACACCGGACACGCCCATGCCGCCCATCGGAGCGCCGGTGGTGCCCCACGTCGGTGCGTAGCCCTCGTCGACGTTGACGGTGCCCGAATGCAGCCGTGCTGCAATGGCTTCGCCCTGCGCCTTGGTCTTGGCCCACACACTGGCGTTGAGTCCGTACTCGGTGTCGTTGGCCTTCTCGATGGCCTCGTCGACGTCGGCGACGGGGTAGATCGACACCAGCGGCCCGAAGGTCTCGGTTGCCGCGCATTCCATGTCCTCGGTGACGTTGGCCAGCAGCGTCGGCTCGTAGAACAGCGGGCCGATGTCGGGGCGGGCCTTGCCGCCTGCGACGACGGTCGCGCCCTTGACCTTGGCGTCGTCGACGTGGGCCGAGACGGTCTTGATCTGGTCCTCGGAGATGAGGCTGCCCATCTCGATGCCGAATTCGTAGTCGGCTCCGAGGCTCATGTTGCGCACCCGCTGACCGAACTTCTCGGTGAACTCCGCGGCGATCGACTTCTCGACGTAGATACGTTCGATGGAGATGCAGAGCTGGCCGGAGTTGGAGAAGCAGGCCCGCACGGCCGCGTCGGACACTTCCCTGAGGTTGGCACCCTTGGCGACGATCATCGCGTTCTTGCCGCCGAGCTCGGCGGAGAATCCGATGAGTCGACGCCCGGCCTGCTCGGCCAGGAGCTGACCGGTGGCGGTGGAGCCGGTGAACATGACGTACTCGGTGTTCTCGACGATGGCTGTTCCCACCACCGAACCCGGGCCGGGAACCACGGCGAACAGGTCACGGGGCAGACCTGCCTTGTAGAGCAG
Source organism: Rhodococcus sp. 15-2388-1-1a (assembly GCF_002259145.1). Taxonomy (NCBI): domain Bacteria; kingdom Bacillati; phylum Actinomycetota; class Actinomycetes; order Mycobacteriales; family Nocardiaceae; genus Rhodococcus; species Rhodococcus sp. 15-2388-1-1a. The sequence goes on from NZ_NPFP01000018.1 coordinate 28,740, forward strand.
TTCGACGCAGGCGAGCGCGCAGTAGGGCGTCTGGCTGTCCGGCTTGAGCACGACGCCGTTGCCTGCCAGCAGTGCCGGGATGGCGTCGGACACCGCGAGGGTCATCGGGTAGTTCCACGGGGAGATGATTCCGACGACGCCCTTGGGCTGGTACCGGATCCGGGTCTTGGTCAGCACGGGCAGCATGCCAGTGACCTTCTTCGGGGCCAGCAGCTTCGCGGCGGTGCGCGCGTAGTGCCGCGCGGTCATCGAGATGTCGAGAACCTCTTCGAGGGCAGCGGCGCGGGACTTGCCCGTCTCGGCCTGCGCCATGTCCATCAGCTCGTCGCGGTGGGCGAGCACCAGGTCGCGGTAGCGGTGGAAGATCTCGGCGCGCTCGGACACGGGACGCTTGGCCCATGCCACCTGAGCTGAGCGAACGCGGGCGATCGCGGCGGTCGCGTCGGCAGCGGTGCCGACCGGGATGGTCGCCAGCTCCTTGCCGGTGAACACCTCGGTGATGGTCTTCGTCGGCCGCGATTCGGCGTCGGGGATGGCGATGAGATCGGCGAGCCGGGAGAAGGTCGAGGCGGACGGTGCTGGCATGGACGTGTCCCTACTGGTGAGTAGTGTTCTGAGTAACAGACAACCTACCTGCTCGCTGGCTCAGTTCACAGACCCGAAATCGCGCCACCGTATGGCACGATGGTCCGTGGTCTACCGGACGTCGGGGCGTACGGAGCAACAGGGTGGGAAACACATGCGCAAGGCACTCGTTCTGGCCGGAGCCGCAGCATTGATGCTGTCGTTCGTAGGGTCGGCCCAGGCCGATCCTCTGCAGGATTTCATCGCTCCGCCGAGCGATCCGGATACGTATCTCCCCACCTCTCTCGGTGATCCATGGTTCGATCCGCCGGCCGGATTCGAGAACCTGCAGCCCGGCACGGTGCTGAACCGTCGAGATGTCGCGGTGACTCCCCAGGCGTCGTCCGTGCAGTTGCTCTTCCGCTCGACCGACTCCAAGAACCGACCCATCGCAGCGGCGACGACGGTCCTGACGCCCACCGCGCCCTGGACCGGAGCCGGAGATCGTCCCGTCATCGCGTACAACGAGGCAACGGACTCGCTCGGTAACCAGTGCGCGCCGTCGTACACCCTGCCGCGCGGCAACAACAAGGAAATCGACCAGGTCCGGATCCTGCTCGACCGCGGCTACACGGTGGTCGTCACCGATTACCAGGGTCCTCGGCAGGCCTATTCGGCCGGCCTCGTCTCCGGACACACCGTGCTCGACGGCTTACGCGCATCCCAGAGTGCAGGAGTGGCTGCGGACGCTCCGATCGGCATCACCGGTTACTCCGGCGGTGCCATCGCCTCCGGTTGGGCCGCGCAGTTGGCTCCCGAGTACGCGCCCGAGTTGAACATCGCCGGTGTCGCGTTCGGTGGGCCGCCCACCGATTACAAGATTCTGCAGACCTCATTGAACGGCCAGATCGGTTCCGGTCTGTTCACTGCGGCGACGATCGGGTTGTCCAGGGAGTACCCGGAGATGCGGGAGCTCGCCAACGACAACGGAAAGCGACTGGCCTTGGCGCAGAAGGATCAATGCGTCGATGTGTTGTCGTATTCGGGACTGTTGCTGCTGGACCAGCGAAACCTCTCCAACGTGCCCGATGTCTTCGACCACCCGATCACCAAGGCCGTCGTCGAAGAGAACCGGATGGGCCAGACGAAGCCGGACGCACCGATCTACATCTACCAGGGTCTGCAGGACTTCCTCATTCCCAAGGAAGGTGCCGAGGCCGTGCAGGACCAGTGGTGCGCTGCGGGAGCGTCGGTTCGCCTCGAACTGGTTCCCGGGGATCATTCGCTGGCGCAGACCAACGGCCGTCCCGGTGCATACGATTGGCTCGGGCAGCGGCTCGCCGGAGAATCCACCTCCGGTTGCGAACGCGTGACCCGTTAGGAGTGGAGCCTGCGGAACGACCATGGAGGCCAGCAGCGCGGCTTGACCCTCACGCCACGGGAGGCAGCACAGTGTCCTTCGTGAGTGATTCGTCCGCGAACAGTTCGGTTGACGTCCAGGTCGGCATGCAGGTCGGCGCCGTCGCACGGTTGGTCGGTGTCAGCGTCAGAACGCTGCATCATTACGACGAGATCGCGTTGGTGGTGCCGTCGGGTAGAACCCCGAAGGGCTATCGGACGTACTCGTCGGCCGATGTCGAACGGCTGCATCAGGTGCTGACCTACCGCGAACTCGGGTTTGCGCTCGACGCCATCGCGGCGTTGCTCGACGACCCGGCGGCCGATGCCATGGCGCATCTGCGTCGGCAACGAGAGTTGTTGAACGAGCGGATCGATCACTTGCACGCAATGGCTGCGGCCGTGGACAAGATGATGGAGGCGAAGAAGATGGGTATGCAACTGACTCCCGAGGAGCAGCGCGAGATCTTCGGTGACAACTGGCCCGGCGAGGAGTACGCCGAGGAGGCCGAGCAACGCTGGGGCGAGACCGACGAGTGGAAGCAGTCACAGCAGCGAACGGCGTCGTTCACCAAGGACGATTGGAAGGCCGTCAAGGCCGAAACGGATGTGCTGGAAGCGGATCTCGCGGCCGCGATGCAGCAGGGCGTGTCGCCGGATTCCGCCGAGGCCGGGTTACTGGCCGAACGTCATCGGGCTTCCATCGAGCGGTACTACGACTGCGGTTACGAGATGCAGGTGAACCTCGCGGAGATGTACATCGCAGACGAGCGATTCGCCAAGCACTACAACGACATTGCGTCGGGCTTGGCGCAGTACATTCGCGATGTCATTGTCGCGAACGCCGCTCGTCAGGGCTGACGCGAACCATCGCGGACCGCTCGTGTGCGGTCGATCCACCCCAGACTCCGTGCCTTTCGTCGGAGTCGAGTGCGTGTTGCAGGCAGCGCTCGATCACGGGGCATCGATCGCACACGAGCTTCGCCTGTCGCTCGAGGTTTCGCAGCGAGTATCCCCGTAGACCCAGGGGCGGGTAGAACATCGAGACCGGCATCGAGCGGCAGGCGGCATTCATCTGCCAATCCCAGTGCTCGGAGATCGGTTGCAGTGCTTGCGTTTTCATCGGCAGTGTCCACCTCTTTCGGTTCAGAGATCGAGCAGTCGGCGGGCGTTGCCGGATGTGGCTGCGCGCCAGTTCTCGAGTCCGCCGTTCGCGGCACCGGCGTCGAGTGATCGCAGCTGCTCCTGCACCGCGGCGATCGGCGTGAAGCAGTAGTCGCTGCCGTACACCAGACGATCGGGGCCGACGGTCGACAGCAACGCGGGCAGCTGCCGCGGGACAGGAGTTCCGGCGAGGTCGAACCACAAGCGCTGCAGCACATCCGGCGTGGTCGGGGTCCCCAGGCCCACCTGGGTACGGAAGAAATCGACCCGGTCCGCCAGCAGTGGCAGAACTCCACCGCCGTGAGTGAACACCCAGCGAATGTTCGGGAATCGATCGACCACGCCCAGCAGAATCAGATCGACGACGGTTCGTGCTGTGTCGAAAAGGAACTCGATCATCGGTGCCGGACGCCCGAGCGATACCGCAGCAGCATTCGGCGGTGACGTGGGATGTACGAACACGACCGCCGATCGCGCGTCCAGCGCCGCAAGCAGTGGCGTCAGCACGGCGTTGCCCAGGTACATGCCGCCGGCGTTGGACATCACCGTCACGCCGTCGGCACCGAGTCGATCGAGCGCTCGGATGGCCTCGGCCGTCGAGTCGACGACGTTCGGCAGCGGTAGCGACGCAAAGAATCCGAGTCGGGGTTCGCTCGCCACCACCCCGGCGCCGAAATCGTTGACGCGTCGGGCGAGATCGGCGGCCTTGCCGTCGTCGCCGAAATGCACCCCGGGTGACGAGACGGACAGGATCGCGCTGTCGATGCCGCAACCGTCCATCATCTGCAGGTGTTCACCGACCGACCAGCTCGGCCACTTCGGCATACCGTCGGGAAAGACGATGCCCGACGCGATGGCCTCACGTAGGTAGAAGTCGGGAACCATGTGCGAATGGACGTCGATCACTCCACCGGCGCCCGGAGTGGGCGATGCCGATGCGGTCGCAGACGGCAACGTCGAGAGGGCAACTCCGGAGATCGTTGCGGCACCCAGCGCGCCGAGCAGGGTTCTGCGATCGATCATGTCCGAGGAGCCTCTTCCGATGTCCGAACAACGGCGTATCAACTGACGTTATCGTCACATATGAGATAAACCGCAGTCAACGGTGACTTGTACCAACTCTTGTGGGACTAGCATTGCGCGATGACCACCGAACGCACGACGCCTACTCCACTGCAGTTTCTGGGCTATTCGTTCGGCCGCACGCTGCCCGAATCCATGCAGGACTGGGTCCGCAAGGATCTCGTGGGCAACGGCGCCCAGGTCCGCTACATCGCCCGATTCACCGTGCCCGTCATCCCGCTACTGCTGCTGTTCCTGCTGATCCCGGGGCCGCTGTGGATGTCCCTGGCGATGATGTCGCTGCTGTTCATCCCGCTGGTGTACTTCTCGATTGCCCTGATGAACGTCTATCGGCGGCATCGTCTGCTGATCCACGGCCTCGACCCGCAGTTGATCAACGCCAAGGCGCAGAGCCGGGCCGACCGCACTCGCGACGACTACGAACGGCGTCACGGCCGGGGCTGACGAGCGAGCGATAGTCTGTGCCGCATGACTTCACCTGTGGAATTCAAGGCAACAGCTGATCTGGCCGACGAGATCGGTCCCGACATCCGCAGCTGCGACACCCAGTTCATCCAGTTCGGCAAGCACACCGAATTCGCGGGGCCCATCACCACCATCCGCTGCTTCCAGGACAATCTCCTGGTCAAGCAGACGCTGAGCGAGCCGGGCAACGGTGGCGTTCTGGTGGTCGACGGCGATGCAAGCGTTCACACCGCACTGGTCGGAGACATCATCGCGGGCCGAGGTGTCACCAACGGATGGGCCGGCGTCATCGTCAACGGCGCGGTACGCGACTCGGCGATCCTGCGCACACTGGATATCGGCGTCAAGGCACTGGGAACGAACCCGCGCAAGAGCACGCAAACCGGATCGGGTGAGAAGAACGTGCCGGTCAGCTTCGGCGGAGTCACCTTCAACCCGGGCGAGATCGTCTACAGCGACCACGACGGCGTCGTCGCGGTCTAGCCCACGAACGGCGGCAGGCCCGGATGCCTGCCGCCGTCTGCTGCTCTTACTTCACGAACGCGAGCAGCGCGTCGTTCACTTCCTGGAAGTGCGTCCACAGCAGTCCGTGCGGTGCGCCGTCGACCTCGACGTACGTCGCCTCCGGGAACACCTTGTGGAACTGACGTCCGGTGGAATCGATCGGCAGGATGTTGTCGGCCGTGCCGTGCAGGATCAGCGTCGGCTTGCCCGATTCGCGCACCTTCTCCACATCACCGCGGAAATCTTCGAGCCACGTGGGCACGACGGCATAGGCGGCCACGGGAGCGCTACCGGTCGCGGTGTTCCAGCTCGCACGTACTGCGGCCTCGCTGATGCGGGTCCCGAGGTTCTCGTCGAGGTTGTAGAAGTCCTTGTAGAAGTTCTCGAACCAGGCGAAGCGATCCTCCCGCGCGGCACTGTCGATGCCGTCGAACACCGACTGTGGGACGCCGGTGGGATTGTCGTCGGTCTGCAGCAGGAACGGCTCGAGCGAGGCGAGGAACGCGAACTTCGCGACGCGATCCGTGCCGTACTTCGCCGCGTACCGCGCGAGTTCACCTGTGCCCATGGAGAATCCGACCAGGATGACATCGCTCAGGTCGAGCTCGGTGAGCACCTTGTCCAGGTCCGAGGCAAAGGTGTCGTAGTCGTATCCGACGGTCGGCTTGCTCGACTGGCCGAATCCGCGGCGATCGTAGGTGATGACGCGGTAGCCGGCGTCGAGTAGCGCCCGTGACTGACGTTCCCAGGAGTTGCCGTCGAGGGGGTAGCCGTGGATGAGCACGACCGGCTGACCGGTGCCGTGATCCTCGTAGTAGACCTCGACGGGGGTGGAGTTCTCGGTTCCGACGGTGATGTACGCCATGATCCTGCCTTCCTGTTGTCCTGCAGCTCGACGGGCGAGAACGGTCGTTCTCACCGCGTGTGGACTACTGTAGAGAACGTTGGTTCTCTCGGCAAGGGGTAGGTGGGTCATGGGTACCGAACTCGGACGCGACGACGTCATCCGAGCAGCGGATGCACTGTTCTATGCGCGCGGAATCCAGGCCGTCGGAATGGACGAGCTTCGCAGCAGCGCGGGTATCTCCCTCAAGCGCATGTACTCACTGTTTCCGTCGAAGACCGCCATCGTCGCCGAGGTGCTTCGCGGACGAACACAGCAGTGGAACGACGGGATCCACGCCGAAGCCGCTGCCCACGAGTCCCCTCGAGAGAAGCTGCTGTCGATCTTCGACTTCCTGGACCACTGGTTTCGTGAGGACGACTTCCGCGGGTGTGCCTTCATCAACTCCTTCGGCGAACTCGGTGCCACCATGCCCGAGGTCGCCGACGCCGCGCATCAGCACAAGAAGAACTTCATCGACTACGTCACCCGATTGGCCGTCGACGCCGGATGTGAGCCCACCGTCGGGCTGCAGATTGCCTTGCTCGCCGAAGGTGCGCAAACCACCGCAGCCATCACCGAACTGGCCGAATCCGCCACTGCAGCACAAGCTGCGGCGAAAGTTCTGCTGGGCATGCCACACTCGACATCATGAAGGCATTCGGCCCGGCCATTCCGATTCTCCGCATCTTCGACGACGCCGAAGCGCGCGCCTTCTACGTGGACTACCTGGGATTCACTGTCGAGTGGGAGCATCGCTTCGAGCCGGATTTACCGCTGTACGTTCGCATTTCGCGCGGGAAGTGTGTCCTGGATCTTTCCCAGCACTACGGCGACGGCACACCGGGCACATCGGTGTGGATACCGATCCCGGACGTCACGTCCTTCAATGCCGAACTGCTGCAGAAGAACAACCCTCGCAGCCGACCCGGAATCGATCATGACGCACCGGGTGGTCCGACCATGACGATCACCGATCCGTTCTCGAACAACCTCCGCTTCTGCCAGGTCGATCACTGAGAAGCGCACCTCACCGTTCACTATCGTGCGCGGTGCGCGGCTTTCCGCGTCCGAGACCCACTTCTGAACGATGCGGTGCGCCCACTCACCGAAAATCACTGACATTTGACACTGAAATCCTTCGCGGGTCGGCGTTAGCGTCGAAGACATGAGCAAGCTACGAATCCTCGCCGCCCTCACAGTGTCGACATCCCTGCTGGTCAGTGGATGCTCGTCGACGGACGAGCCGTCCGCCGTCGAGCCGACCACCACCACGCCCTCGAGCGGAACCATCAAGACCGACGACGTCCAGGCAGCCTTGGACGCCCTGGTCGACGCCGGATCCGTCGCCGCTGTCGCGCAGGTACGCGACGGCGAGGATTCGTGGTCGGGAGCGGCCGGTCTCGTCGAGCGCGACGGCACCGAGGCTGCGTCCGCCGAGGATCCGGTCCGTATCGCCAGCGTCACCAAGGCCATGGTTGCTGCCGTGGTGCTTCAACTCGTGGACGAGGGGAAGCTCGAGCTCGATCAGCAGGTCGACGAACTGCTTCCCGGAGTACTACCCAAGCCGGTCACCGTTCGCCAACTACTCGATCACACCAGTGGCGTTCCCGACTACTTCACCGGATTCGATTCCGCCGGGCAGATCGCCGCACGCGCAACCGATGCCGTCACCGACGACGAACTGATCGACCGGGCTGTGTCCATGCCCTGGACGAGTGAGCCCGGTCAGGAATTCGGCTACGCCAACACCAACTACGTCCTGCTCGGACAGATCATCGCCGACCTCGATGGCAAGTCCATCGGACAGTCGTTGCAGGACAGGATCTTCGATCCGCTGGAGATGGCCGACTCGACGTACCCCACCGATTCCACGCTCGACCCCGACGCGTTGCACGGCTACGTGCTGGAGAACGGGACCTACACCGACGTCACCGAGTACGACGCCAGTATCTGGTCGTCGGGGGCTGCCGTGGTCTCCACCGTGGCAGACATGAACACCTTCTTCAGAGCGCTGTTCGACGGCACGCTGATCCCGCAGAACCTGATCGACGAGATGCAGGTCGTGACGCCATCCACGTACGGACTCGGCCTGCTGCTGGGCGGAGACGCGTGCAACCCGGGTTCGGGCGAGCTCGTGTTCGGCAACCGCGGCAACGGCTTCGGCTACCGCACCTACGCGTTCTCGAGCCCGGACGGCCAGCGTCAGGTATCGCTGGCCTGGACCACGGCCGGGTCGAACCCCGCCGCCGACCCACTCGAACAGCCGGCCACCGAAGCATTGATCGCCGGACTCACCTCGACGTGCCCCGCGTAGCGGTTACAGCACACTCACCCAGCCGTGCACTTCGTCGCTGGTGAGCGCGGCCTGGTGACGCTTACGTAGAGTAAGCGTCACCGGGCCCGACTGCTTCGTTCCTATTGCGCGACCATCGATTTCGTATACTGGGGCAACTCCCGCCGAGGTGCCGCAGACGAAGACCTCGTCGGCGATGTACAGCTCGGTGAGATCGACGGTGCGCTCCTGGACGGTCAGCCCTTCTTCGCGCGCCAGGGTCAGAATCGTCCGACGGTTGATGCCGTCGAGAATGTCGCTGGTGACGTCGGGGGTGACGAGCACTCCGTTCCGCACGAGGAAGATGTTCGCGGCACTGAGTTCGCAGACATGGCCGTTGATGTCGAGGAAGATGCAGTCGTCGAAGCCACTGTCGATTGCATCCTGTTTGGCCAGAACGGAATTGACGTACGCACCGTTCACCTTGGCACGGGAGGGAATGGCATAGTCGGGAATTCGACGCCAGACACTTGTCTTCAACCGCATGCCGTCCTGCGGGACAATGGGATTGGCGTCGTACAGGAAGATGGACACCGTGGTGTGCAGCCCACGCACCCGCGTCCCGGGGATCGACTCGTCGACGTGGACGGTAGCTCGAACGTAGACCTCGGTCGTCGGGGCGTTGGCCGCGACCACGTCGCGCGTCGCCTGCACGAACCTCTCGAACGTCCACTGAGAGGCGAACGTGTCGATACCGATGATCTTGCAGGATTCGACGAGTCGCTGATAGTGATCGAGCAACCGGAAGGCCGTACGCCGTTCACCGTCCACCTGCACGGGGAACACCGTGTAGACACTGAGCCCGTACAGGACGGCCGAGGTCGCGACCCCGAGCGTCGCCTCCTGCGCGTCCACCAAGCGATCGCCGAAATACACCTTCGAGTGCGGAAGAGCCATGCGGCGATGCTAGTCGCCCGGTGAGTCCAAGCGACAACGCATTTACCGTCGTATGGTCGAGTACATGAGCGAACGCACAGTACTGACCCGCACCCTCTGGAACGACGGCCCCGAGGTGGGTGCCATCGGCTTGGGCTGCATGGGAATGACCTGGGCATACAAGGCCGACGATCGAACGGAGACCCCCGATCGCGTCATCGGGCACGCCCTCGACCTGGGCGTGAACTTCATCGATACGGCAGACGTGTACGGCCCGTTCACCAACGAGGAAGTCGTCGGCAAAGCCATTGGGAACCGGCGTGACGAGGTGACCCTCGCGACCAAAGGCGGGCTCGTCTCCCACGTCGGCGACGCCGGAGAGCCGGTCATTTCGGGCCCCAACGGCAAGCCCGAACACCTACGTTCGGCGATCGACGATTCGCTGCGCCGCCTGGGTGTCGACCACATCGATCTGTACTACCTGCACCGTCCCGATCCCGAGGTGGCCGTCGAAGACAGCATCGGCGCGATGGCCGAGGCCGTGCAGGCCGGAAAGGTTCGGGCACTGGGTGTCTCGGAGTTCTCCGTCGAGCAGCTCGATCGGGCCCAGCAGGTGCATCCGATTTCTGCGGTGCAGTCGGAGTTGTCCCTGTGGACGCGCGATCACCTCGCCACCTCGCTGAAGTGGACGCAAGACAACGGTGCGGCATTCGTGCCGTTCTCACCCCTGGGCCGCGGCTTCCTGACCGGCAACTTTCGCGGAACAGTGCCCGCTGCAGATGATTTCCGAGCTCGGCTGCCACGCTTCAGCCAGGACAATCTCGACGCGAACCTCGTGATCGTCGACGCCATCGCGGCCGTCGCCGACGAGCTCGGTGCCACGCCGGCGCAGGTGGCCCTGGCGTGGGTTCTGGCACAGGGTGAGCACGTGGTCCCGATTCCCGGGACCAGACGCACCTCGCGTCTGGACGAGAACGCGGGCGCGGCCTCGCTCACATTGAGCCCGGACCACCTCGCTGCACTCGACGCACTGCCGGCACCCGCCGGTGGTCGCTATTGAGATCGTCGGTGTCGACCCTGCCGCCGATCTGAGCCTCGCCGAGCAGATCCTCGCAGTGCAGAAGAGTTCGTATGCAGTCGAAGCGAGACTGATCGGCGACGACCGCATCCCGTTGCTGCACGAGTCGGTGGACGATCTGTGTGCTGCACAGGTCCACTGGCTCGTTGCGCGGCAGGGTGACGAAATCCTAGGTGCGGCAGCGTGGTCCGAGTCGGATATCGACCGCCTGGTGGTGGCACCGCACGTACATCGTCAGGGCATCGGACGAGCGTTGGTCGAGGTGATGATCGATTCGATTGTGGGACAACGCATACAGGTAGCTACCGGGCGAGACAATGCACCGGCCCGCAGGTTGTACGAGTCCTTCGGCTTCGTCCACACCGAGGATCAGGAAGTACTGACGGGACTGTGGCTGGCGCGCTACGAACTCGACCGCTGATCGGTATCGAAGTTGCGCGGGCGCGCGACGAACCAGATCAGCGCCCCGGTGATCGGCATGAGCAAGACGAGCAGACACCACCAGAACGCGGATCCCCGACGAGCCCTGTTGCTCCGAAGAATCGACACCCACGCGACGGCTACGAGGCCCAGCCACAGAACAACTGCAGCCATCCATGCGAGATCGAACGCCAACGGAAGTGTCGGGTTGACCTCGGTGCTCATACTCACCCCATCGATCTTGCACGGCTGCCTACGGATTCACGATCCATCGCATCGTGACCGTGCTTCTCACACCGAAGGGTACTGACAGCACAGCTCGCGACGCACCAGGTCCGACCGCCCTCAACAGAAGACAAAGGGTAGCCTATCCCAATGTCATCTCGATTCTTGTCCTCGCGCACCCTCGATCGACGTGGGTTCTTCGTACTCGCCGGGGCTGCCGCACTCGCTACGGCCTGCTCGCCCCGCAGCCAGGATGCGGCAGCCACGACCTCGGAGACTGTGCGGATGACGGGCGACGGCTTCGATGTCACCGTTCCTACGCGACCCACCCGCGTGGTCGTGATGGAGGGGCGAGGGGATCTCGAATTCGCCCTGTTGGCCGGATATCCCATCATTGCCACCGGCAACACCTTCCAGCCCGGCGCGCGTCCCGCGGGCCAGTTCGACGGACTGCTGGACGCAAATACGGAGGTCATCGGCGGGCCCGACGGCCCAGCGGCAGAGGAGATCGCCGCGCTGTCTCCCGATCTCATCGTGATGCGCGCCAACGGATGGCGGCTCGACTGGTACGGAAACGAGCAACTGACCAAGATCGCACCGGTCCTCCCCGTCGAAGTCAACGAACCGAATTTCGAGCAGTACACCGTCGACCAGTTCTCGGCCATCGGGCTAGTCGACACAGTGCAGCCGCGCCTGGACGAGTACCACCGAACCATCAACGACGCGGCCGCGGTCACGAACGGTCGCAGGATCGCCCTCATCACCAGCGAGCCGGTTGCCAAGGGATACGTCATCGTGTGGACCAACTACCTCGGCAACGCGGTCGCCACAGATATGGGATTCACTGTGCTGCAGAACAACCCCCAGGACGAGGAGGGGAACTATCGACTGTCGGTCGAGAATCTGAACCAGATCGCGGATGCGGAGTTCATCTTCCACCAGACCACCGATCCGACCCAGATCGACGGAATCGCCGCATGGCAGAACCTCCCCGCTGTCGCCGCGGGTCGCAGCGCGGTGCTGGATCCTCAACTGAACAACGGATTGGTCATCACAGCAACCAGTTTCGCGAACAGGCTGATCGACGTTGTCCGCAAAGCGGATTGAGTTACGTTAGGAGCCATGATTTCTGCCGGCAGCGCGATCGCGCTTGCCCTGTTCGCTATGGCTGTTGTTTCGATCGTCCGTGACCCGAGCACGGGGTTCGTGGCCAAGTTGGCATGGGTTCTCGTTGCATTCGTTCTGCCCATCATCGGCCCGATCCTGTGGTTCGCCGTCGGCAAGCGCTATCCCTACGGAGCGAGCGGCGGCAATCGATGACGGTTCAATGCCCGGTCGCGTTGCGCAGGTCGATGTTCACCAGGTGGCTCACCTGATCGCGGAGCTATTCGACAGCCTGCTGATCGGGCGCGGGCGTGTGGGCCAACAGTGTCCAGCGCAGCCGGGTTTCAGGAGTCAGGTCGAACTGCACCAGGACGTCCGGATGGCTCGGCCACGGCGAGCTCCAGACGACGCGGTCGAACTCGCTGCTCTCGACAATGCGAGGTAGCGGCTGACCCTCGAACATCACGGGCCATGGGAACCCTTGATTCTTCGGATGTACATCTGGGCGCATTAGTGACTTCCAGACGAAGAAGACAGGCGGCGACAACACCGCAGTCCTGCTCGCGAGAACCATCATCCGCCTACCGTACGCAGGTACCGACGCCCCACTATTTTTCGCGCACGACCGGTAGGGCGGCTGCCAGTACCGACGACGGACAGGGCTGTGCCCTGACGCTTGTGTGGGTCGTCATGCGGGTTGTCGTGGTTCCTCGTCCCCGGTGTCGTCGTGCTGGTCGGGTGGGTAGAGGACTTCCTCGGGGTGGTGTGCGTGGTTGATGAGCCCGCGCCTGCGTGGGTCCATCCCCGCCGGTGGATGCCAGAGGGTGCGGCCCGGGTAGCGATGTCCTGCTACGGTTTTGGTGGTGGTCCATTTTCCTGGTCCGGTGCCGACGAGTGCGTGGTGCATGTCGCAGCCGAAGGTGAGTCCGTCGATGTCGGTGTTGCCGCCGTCGATCCAGTCGGTGACGTGGTGGGCTTGGCACCAGGTGGCGGGACGGGTGCAGGAGGGGAAGCTGCAGCCGCGGTCTCGGGCGATCAGCACGATGCGTTGGTCGGCGGAGGCGATGCGTTTGGAACGGCCCAGATAGAGAGCTCTGCCGTTGTCGTCGAAGATCGTCAGGTAGTGGTGGGCGTGGGAGGCCATGCGGATCGCGTCGCGGATCGAGACGCGGGATCCGGTGCCGGTCATGGCGTATCCGCAGCCGGCTTCGAGATCTTTCAGGGTCATGGTGACGATGGCGGTGACGGGTAGGCCTCGGTGGGTGCCGAGGGTCCCGGAGGCAAGGGTGTGCCGCAGTGCCAGTTTCAGTGCGTCGTGGTGGCGTTCGCGTTGGGTGCGGACATCACGAGCGGCGGCAGCATCCCGCTCGGCTGTCTTGTCCGCGGTGTCGTCGCCACCGGTATCGGATCCGAAGGGCCCGCCGGGTTCAGTAGCGCCTGCAGTGTCGTCGGGGTCGTCGGTGTCGTTCGACTCTGTGCCGCAACCACAGTCGGCACCCTCGCCGCATTCGCCGTCACCGTCGCAGTCGGTGGTGTCCCACAACCCTGCATCACTCGACCCTGCATCGCTGGGCGTCGACTCGGGTTGCGGCGCAGGGGCGCTGCCGTCCCCGCCGCTGCCTTCGCCGCCGTTGTCGTCGCCGCCGTTGTCGTCGCCGCCGTTGTCGTCGCCGTCGGTTTCGTCGTGGACGACCGATGTCGGGTCGGCGGGGTTGTTGACTCCGGGTTTCGCGGCTTTGGAGAACAGGGCTTCGAGGTAGGCCCGTAGTTCGGGGTCGACGCAGAATTTTCCTTCCGACATCCCGTCGGCACCTTGTTCACCGAGGTAGAAGAACGCATCCCGTCGCTTCCGCGGCCTCGGCTTCCCGTCTTCGTCATCTTCGTCATCTTCGTCGTCGTGGTCGCCGTCGGGGTTGAGGATCGAATCCAGGTTCGCCACCAACGGTGCGAAGTCGTCGGGCCGTCTGGTCGAGGCGAAACCCACCAATTGCTCTTCGGCTCGCTCCCGCGTCTGCGGGTCGACACTCGAGGGCAGATGGCGGAAGAACTCGCGGATCATCTGCACATGCTTGGCGTCGAGCAACCCCGCCCGCAAGGCAGCAGCGGTGTGCGGCAGCAACGGCGGCAGAACTTCGCCCGAGAAGGAAGTGCGGTCGCCCAATTCCGCAGCCAGACGCACCCGAGCACCCGCGGCGTGTGGGGTGATCCGCAGCATCCACGCCACCGACGACGGCACCGAACCCGCATACACATCGAGGCCGTGTTGAGCGATCAGTTCGTTGAGCCAGGTATACGAGTACGCCGACAGCGATCGGGTCAGGGTTTCCATCCGTTGGATCACCGCACGCCGGTCGGCATTCGTCCACGACACCGACGCCTGACCGGCCAATTCGGCGACCGCGGATTCCACTGCGGCTACCAGTGCAGACAAGTCCGGATCGGACACGTCAGGGGCGGGCGGCACCGTATCGATGCCGTCCACCCCTGATCCGCCGTCCCCCGAAAGCATGAACAGAATCTATCGCGACCCACCGACAAGTATTCGAACATACATTCCCAGTTCGGTTGGCTACGCCTGTGGAGCGAATCCTTCTGCATCTACCAGGACCCGCGGCACGATCTGCCAGCTACGATCCGGGTTTCACCCGCCGTGATCGAACGAGAGCGGCGAACCACCGAGTTGCGTGAGGAACGTGACCATGAGGTCCACTTCGTTGCTCTGATCGTCCTGCATCTGAGTGGCGGTGGTGGTGACCGATCGGCTGTGGCCATGCTCGCGCACCTCCTGGGTCATCTGGATTCCGCCCTGGTGGTGTCGAATCATCAACTGCAAGAAGCTTTTCTCGTTGGCGACGCCGTCGGTGAAATGAAGCGCCGTGAGTTCGGCATCGGTGGCCATGCCCGGCATCGCGCCACTTGCCGTGTGAGCGCTCGGATGGTGACCGTGCGGGGACATCCAGGCCATCGGGGTCGGCGACTGTTCTGGATTGCCGGTGGCCTGTAACCAGCCGCGGAGTTGCCCGGTCTCGGCGAGCTGCGTTCTCGAAATCTGATCGGCCACAGCGCGAATCTCGGGTGCTGCATTCGGCGACAGCTGCCCGATGATGGCCAGGGCCTGTTGGTGGTGAGCGAGCATGTCCTGAGCAAAACCGATATCTACGCGGCTCAACGACGGCGGATCGGCAGCGTCTCCGGCTCGGCCGATCATCACCCCTACGGTCAACGCCACCACCGCCGTAACGAGGACCGTGCTCAGCAGCCGAACCCGCCTCTTCATCATTGTTCCCCAGCACTGGGGGCGATGCGCAGCGCCAGGAATCCGTTGTCCGAACACGTCACGTAGAGCAGGTCGCCACGGAACTGCGGGGGCGACATGCACCAGTCCGCAGTCATATCGACACCGACCAGCCGGGACCGGTCGTTGATCACGCCGGTCAACGGGGCTTGGCCCTGGAGTATCGCGCGGCCCAGAGCGGCACCGCCGAGAATCGGGGGCGCAACGACATTGGCAAGTCCTGCATGGATCGAGTTACTCAGGGTGTCGAACGACTTTCCGACCTGCGCCGGAGGGTTGAAGTACCCGATCTCGCGGAATCGGTCGGGATCACTGATGTCGAACACTCGGACCCCCGACTGGACCCAACCGCAGGCCATTCGCTGCGGATCGATCGGGCGATCCACCGAGCAGTAGTGCGACTCGTAGGCGAACGGCCCGTTGCCCGACGCGCTGCCGATGGCTCGGGTTTGGTTCTCGGGCAGATTGATGGCGAGCTTGATGGCGTTGCGCTGCATGAGATTCGCAGAGTCGGAGGCGTCGAAGAGTTTGGCACCGCCGGATCCGGCCTCGTCCATCGAGAACACATGGGGCTTACCGTCATACATGACGAAGATGGAGTGCTGGGTGATCTGCCCGTCGGCCCAGAACTTCTGGCCGATGTGCGGTGCCAGCTGCGTGACAACAGTCCGTGGCTCACGGTTCTGGATCGCCGACACATCGATCACGGTGAGGCCCGCCAGGTTCGACAGATACATGGTGTTGCCGTTCGGACTGAATCCCATCCCGTGGGCAGAGATCCCGGTAATGCCGCTCCAGACCACCATGGGGCTGCTCGGATCGGTCAGATCGACAGCGCTGATGTAGCCGGGCCCCACGCCGGATGCCCAGTAGGTGTTGCCATCCGGAGAAAACTCCCCCTCGTGTGTCGTGATGGGTATCGGCATGTTCAGTTGGGTGCCGGCACCGGGATTGAGTAGGCGCGGGTGCGCGCAGTCGGTCGCGATGTCGTACACCGAGATGTAGCCGGCTCCTTCGATCACGCCGACGGAGGTCCCGACCAACAATCCGCGAGCTTCGTTGACTTTCAGCGATTCCCACGTCCCACCGAGCGCCGCAGGCTCGTTCAGCACCGCGGTGCGCGTGGGGCGGGCAGGGTCGGTGGCGTCGATCACGCTGATGCCGGCAGTACTTCCGTCGAGAAAGTTTGTTGGGAAACTCGTGCCCGTATAGGTGCACTGGCGGTACGAGGCGCTGGTGATGCCCGCGCCCTCGTTCTGCAACTGTCCGACCAGATCGATGTTGCAGTTGTATCCCAGGCGGCTTCGACCACTGTCTCGGTCGGCCAGTGGGACCTCGCCCTGCACACCGGTCTCGATTCGGTCATCGGCCCGACACTGGGCGGGCGGCACAGCAGTGGGCCAGACATCGAGCAGATCGTCGTACCCCGACGGCGGGGCAGCGAACGCGCTCGGTGCACTTGCGGCAACCACGGTAACGACCGCTACGAGCACAGCGAACGATCGGATTGTGTTGCCCCGCAACCCGATATGGGGCTGTACGGAGTGTGAACCCCAGCGCCACAAAGGCCTTCCATGCCATGTCCGATCGAGATGGTCGGCAGGCAGCACCGATATCCCGTGCTCGTAAGGCGTCTCGGGTACGAGCGCAGGCGGTGTGACAGTTCTTGACATATAACCCCTCCGGGGTGGTCGTTGCGGTGGACAGAAACGTTGCTAGGCCAATGTCGTCACGAGGTCTCGGTATTCGGCGGCGAGGCGATGACAGTCGCCGGGCCAGCGGGCAGAAATGTAGTTTCGATCTCTGACGGTGTAACCCCGCGTCGGATGTGACGGGCTGTCACGACGGGTGACTATCGGGCCTCGATGGAACTGAGATGGATGTTGAAGTGCTGCAGTCACTTCGGCTTGAACCGTCGTGGGGTAGGTGCGGTAGTAGCGGTCCAGCCAAAGTCGGGTCACGTTGAATGCCGACAATTCCTGGAGGGCCGTGACGGCCGTGGTGTGGCGGTCGTAGAGGACCGAATGTCCGGTGTCGGGATCGACCGCGCGCGCAGCCAGGAGCACCCCGTGACATACCGCGCCCACCGGCTGACCCGCAAGCAACGCTCGGCCGAAGATGTCCTGCGCAGCAGGCGACTCGAGCATCGATTTCATCCCGGGTGCATGTCCACCCGGGACGAAAACTCCGATGACGTCCCTGTGGTCGACATCCGAATAGCTCATGGGCGAAAGGAAATGCCGGTTGCGGCGCATCCGGTCGTAGGCGGCCAACCCATCGGCCCGTGTCATGAGAACAGGCGAGAGAACCGAGAACCCGTCGTGGGTCAGTCTTCGATCCGCATGCGCGACGCGGCCGGAAGGGGTCGCGAACCGCACATCGATCCCGCGGTCGTGCAGCGCCGACCACGGCACTGCAGCCTCGGTGGGGTCGTAATCGGACTCCGGCAACAACATCACGAGCATGGCGAATCCTCCCTTAGATACATTACTGTATCGAATGCAGTATCGTATCGTCTAGTGTTTGCCGGAATGCTTGCCAGCTCGACAAAGGTCACAGATACGGACACGATCGGTGGCGGCGCAGGGCTGGTTGCGGCCGATCGCCTGTTGGAAGCCGGCCGTAGCGTCGTTGCTGTAGACCAGAGGACCCCTACACAGTTGTGGGACAACCACTTCGCCAGCATCCTTGGTAGCGGCAACAGGCACGCGCCTACGTCGAGTGTGGGGTACGAGAGATGGGGTGCCGTCTACGCGGCCTCGGGCTGCATCGTCTCCGGCCGGGCTGCGGGCCGCGGACCCGCAATACAGCTAGTCTGGATTCTCGGCAGTATTGTCACGCAACACGGCCGGCTCAGCCTGGCCAGAAGACAGGAGGACTGTGCCGACCGGAATCACGAAGCGGCGTCGCGAGACGCTCAGTCGCCTCCTCGACGCCGCCGCCGACGTATTCGCCGAGCGCGGATTCGGAGCCCCATCGATCGAAGACATCTGCGCCGCTGCTGGTTACTCGCGTGGGGCGTTCTACTCGAATTTCAAACATAAAGACGAGCTCTTTTTTGCTTTGTTCGCCCGGCAATCGGAACATCGGGACGCCAGGTTCTCGGCTGCTGTTGAATCGGCTACCGCCAGTACCGACCCGATCGCAGTCATCACCGAGGTGATGGCTCAGCACAACGTATGGCAGCAGAAGTGGTTCCTGTTGACCACTGAGTTCACTCTGTACGCGATCCGCAGTCGAGAGGCCGGAGAGGAACTCGCCCGGCGTGATGCACATTTGCGCAAGACAATGGCCACGTCGCTCTCCGCTTTACTCGAGCGAACCGGTTGGGTCGCTAAGATCTCGCACGAGGACCTGGCGCGTCTGCTTATGGCGCTGAGCGACGGGTTGCTCAGTCAGAGCCTGACAGAGCGGGGCCCGACAGACGCGGGGGGGGATTTGGAACGACAGTTGGTCCCCTCGGTGGTGGCCGGGTTGCTTCTGCCCGCGTCGACCTGAAGAACACCGACATCGAGGCGGATCGATCGGTCGCGGCTAGCGCGCGCCACGGGGTGGGTGAGCTGCCGAGGTGAGCGCGTAGAGGGTTTCCGCGATCGGGACGTCGATGTCGTGCTCGAGTGCGGCTTGGATCAGGGCTGCGAACAGGAGCTCGGATTCGACAGGGCGGCCTGCCAGTCGGTCGTCGAGCATGCTGCTACCGACTTCGTCGGGGTACGAGCGGTACAGCCCCATCACGTTGGCCACGTCTGTGTCGGTGAGGTGCGCTCCGATTGCATTGCCGACACTGCACGCTTCGGACAGCAGCCTCGCACAGAGGCGTTCGACACGCGCCTCGCGTAGGACGCCTGCATGCCGCAGTGTCAGGGCGGTGATCGGACTGGCACCGATGTTGACCATCAGCTTGCGCCAGGAATCGGTGAGGAAGTCATCGGAGGTGGTGACGTGAACGCCTCCGGACATCAGTTCGGCGAACGAGCGCCCGGCCGCCGTGTTCGGTACTGCCAGGCTGGCACCGAGTCGCAGACGGACAGTGGCAGGCGCGGTGCGCTCGGCGGCGGCGTAGACCAGCGCCGGTAGGACCTCTGCCGAACCAGTGAGCGGTGTCAACCGGTCGAGATGATCGACCCCGTTCTGTAGGACCACGACGATGGAGTCGGGTCCGATAAGCGCGTCGAGCCACGGTTTCGTGGAAGCAGTGTCATGGGCTTTCACGGTGATGAAGACCCAGTCGACAACGACAGCATCAGCCGGGGTTGTGATGACGGTAACCGGGCATCGGGTGAGGGTGTCATGTCCGGAACCATCACCGGCCACCGTGAAGGAGTCGAACGGGGTGCGTGCACAGACCAGCGGAGCTCGATGGCCGGCACCCTGCAGCCACAACGACATCGCCCCCGCGATGGCACCCGCGCCGACGATCGCCACGGAAGGGACTTCGGAGTCATCGCCCTTCTCGCGCAGGATCGCCCGGGTGCCCCTCAACGTTGTGACCCATGTAGGGCGAGACGGTCGAATGCGTGCGCGTCGTGCGCCGCGAAGACATAGACATCGCTTCGACGCTCGAGCTCTCGTAGGCGTTCGATGTTGTGCAGTCGTAGTTTCTTGTCGGCTTGTAACGCGGTGTCGAACATTCGTAGACCGAACGGGTATCGAGCGGGTGTTTCGAGTTGCCCGTGATACGAGAAACTGTCGCCGCCGTGGAGCAGCCATCGAGGCCCGGTGGGGGTTTCGGTGGCAACAGCGATCCCGATGTGGCCGGCGGTGTGGCCGTAGAGGGGTATCAGCACGATGTCGTCGACGCCTTCGATCAGTTGCGCGCCTTCGAAGCCCATCCATGGGTCACCGAAACTGGCGTGCGCAACCCACCGCGGATTGTGTTCCAGCGCCGGCTGACCGAGGTAGCGCCGCCGTTCGAACCAGGTCCGTGGGTGTTGCAGAGCTTCGTATTCGTTGCTGCTCAGATGCACAGCGGCGTTGGGGAAGTCGGGAAGTCCACCGATATGGTCGATGTCGAGATGAGTGAGCACGATGTCTCGTACGTCGCTGGCGTCGAAGCCCAGTGCCTTGATTTGTGCGAGTGCCGTTTCGCGTGGATCGAGCACCGGGTGCAGCGCACGGACGAATGCTCGCTCGACAGAGCTGTTCGGGGTTTCGATGGTATGCGTTCCGATGCCGGTGTCGACCAGAACCAGCCCGCTCGAGGTTTCGAGCAGCAAGCAGTGACACACCGCGCGGCCCCGGGAGAGCCACCTGCTCACACCGTCGACCAGGGGGCCACCGGGGGGAGTGATGGTGCCGCAATTGAGGTGGTGGACTTTCATGAGGGCTCCGTAATCGAAGAGGAAACGGCCATCGCGTCGATTTCGACGAAGACGTTGGGGGGCAGAGTTACCTGGACCGTTGTTCGTGCGACCCCGCCCTGCGGAAACCACGGTGCCAGCGCCTCGTTCAGCTTCGGAAAGTCCGACAACTCACTCAGGTAGACGCGGATCATCACGACGTCACCGAGCGCGGCTCCCGCTGCGTGCAGGATGGCGGAGATGTTCTGCAGGGCTTGCGTGGTCTGCGTGAACACATCGGGGCCCAGAGAGAAGTCGATCGGGTCGAATCCGAGCTGGCCCGATACCTGAATCGAGCTGCCGAACCGCACTGCTTGTGAATAGGGCCCGGCCGGTGGCGGTGCATTCGGCGTGAATATCGGAATGGGCGAAGAAGACATGAGCTTCCTTTGGTAGATCGATCGTGGACGTGAAGGGATCGCGCGTGTCAGCCGCACACCTCGGTGAAGACCCGCAGCGCGTTGCCGCCCATGATCAGGGCGCAATCTTCGTCGCTGAACCCCGACTTGCTCAGACCGGTACGAAGGATCGAATGATCCTGTGGCCCTGCATATTCCGCCATCGTGGACGGACCGCCGTTGGCATCGGTTCCGATGCCGAGGTGTTCGACCCCGACGAGATCGGCAATATGGGCGGCATGGTGAGCGAACGCCCGAGCGTCGGCCATGCCGCGCGCGCCGAGGCGAAACGGCCACAGTCCGATGAGGCCTCCGGTGGCGGCGATAGCCTTGATTTCGGCGTCGGTGATGTAGCGTGCCAGATCGTCGAGTGCGGCAACTCCGGTGTGTGACGCCACAATCGGAGCGTTGGAGGTTTCACACGCTGCCATGGTTGTCGACTGGTCGGCGTGGGCGACATCGACCAGAATTCCGAGCGAATTCATTCGGCGGATCGCCTCTCGGCCCAGGTTCGTCAGACCCGCGGATCGGGTTCCGCGCCGCACTCGCCGACTTCGGGGCTGACCGCACACAGTGGTCCCGATGGTGCCCAGTGCATTGTCCGAGTAGTGCACGAGCCCCACCATCCGAACACCGCGGTCGTGAAGCCACGTGACACGCTCGAGATCAGGTCCGAGGATGTCCGCGCCTTCCACTCCCAGAACGATCGCGGGACGTCGCCTCGCGCGCGCGCTCTCGAACTCGGAGCGGTGTCGAACAACTACCGCACCGGCGGTCTCGGCCTGTCGTTGCACGGAGTCGAACTGTTGCTTGACCGCCCCCCACCGATCCCGCGGTCGTCTCCACACTGTTCCGAGCGGGTCACCCAGCACGCATGCCACCATCGCATCGATGCCGGACGAGGACAGGCATTCCAACTCGAACGATGGATCCATCCCGGGCGCCAGCTCGAACGCTTTACGAACGATCCACGGTGCGACGTCCACCGCATGCCCATGGAGGTCGAATACGACATGGCGATCTCTCGGTTCACCTGCCGCGTTGATGTCCGCGGGTAGTGCCGCACCGTGCAGGCTCGAGCTCCCATTGCCGTTCATTTTCGATACAGTAATGCATTCGATGCAATAATGCATCCATTTCGCGGCCTGTCATTGTCGACCGGATAGTCACTACGAACTACGACCAGCGCAACGACTGCGATGACTCAGCCACCCGATACAACGGTCTCGACCACCGATGCCTTTCGTCGGACTCCGAATCCTATTGACATCGAACCACTTTGGTAGTACTCCATCGCACCGGATGGGATCACGCTGAAAACGCCTGAGTGTTGAGTCGCGATCCAATCCTCGCGCTGAGCGATTACGCCGGGCCGATCCAGGATCCGGAGGCTGCCCTGCGGACTCGTCCTGAAGTCCAACCACAGGTACCTGTCCCACACCAGGCAGCCGTGCAACATCACGTCCCCGACCATGCTGCCGTCGCCCATCATCGTGGTGAAGCCGTCGCCGAGGTGGGCCACCCACTCCGTCCGACCATCGGTCGTGACGGCCTCTATGCGAGCGGGGACCTCACTGCACACCTCGACGGGTAGGTCCATCCTGTCGGATGACGCACATAGTGTCGTGGGCGTGAACACCGTGCCTACGGCAGGCTCGTCGGGCCTCGGTTCCATGTCCTCGAGCATCCACAGTTGCGACATATCAAGCGAAGTCGATCAGAATTGCGCTCTCGGCGCTCCCATTCCCGGGTCGATTTGGAACGGTCCGCTGGCCGAGGGCGCAATCGGGAAATCGAAGATCGCAGTGGGGATGTACACGGTGGCACAGGAGTTCGGGATGTCCACCACCCCGGACAGGCGTCCTTCGATCGGGGCCGATCCCAGCAGCAGGTACGCCTGCTCGGGGCTGTAGCCGAACTTGGTGAGGTAGTCGATCGCATGCATACATGCGTTCTGGTAGGACAGGTCGGAGTCCAGATATTTCTGCTCGCCGTCCACGGTCACCGAAATACCCGAGAAGGCAATCCATTCCGAGTACTGCGGTGCCGTGTTGCCGGGCATGAAGATCGCGTTCTCGCTCACCCCGTAGGTCTCCATGCCGCCCTTGATCAGATCGACGTGCAGGTCCATGAAACCACCCATTTCGATGGCACCGCAGAACGTGATCTCGCCGTCTCCCTGGGAGAAGTGCAGGTCTCCGAACGACAGTTTCGCGCCCGGCACGAACACCGGATAGAAGACGCGGGTGCCCTTGGTGAGGTTCTTGATGTCCTGGTTTCCTCCGTTCTCGCGAGGCGGTGCCGTGCGCGCGGCTTCGCCTGCAACACGGGAGAATTCGTCACCGCTCAACGATCCGAGAATCGCACCGTCGAGTTCGGGAGCCAGCGCCAGCGGCGGAACGCGGTTGGGATCCGTTGCGATCAGCGCACCTTCACGGGCGTTCCATTTCGCCAACAATTGCGCCGAGGGCGCGGTCCCCATGAGACCGGGATGTGTGATGCCGGTGTACTTCACGTGCGGGACGTGGCGAGATGTGGTGGTCTGCCCGGAGAAATCCCAGATCGCTTTGTACGCGTCGGGGAATCGATCGGTGAGGAACCCGCCACCGTTCTCCTTGGCGAAGATTCCCGTGTAACCCCAGCCCTGGCCGGCCAGCGGACCCGAATCCTCCTGCGGGATCGGACCGACGTCGAGGATGTCGACGATCAACAGATCACCGGGCTCGGCTCCCTCGATATGGAACGGCCCGGACAGCGTATGCACGTTGTTGAGCGGCGCATTCAGAATGTCCTCGGCGGAATCGTCGTTGTGGATGGCCCCGTCGAACCATTCGCGACAATGAGCGCGAAAGGACGTGCCGGGTTTGACCGTGACCGCCGCCGGGATATCGGGATGCCATCGGTTGTGACCGACGATCTCCTGTTCGGTGAAACTCTTCGTCGAGTCGAGCGGAAACAGCAGTTCGGGCACGAGGCACCTCCGGTTGCGCGGATTCTCCTGCCTCGATCATTGCATCGTTCTGGCGCATCCGGCCGATTCTGACGTGTAAATCTTGTATGACGTTGTGCCGGAACGTTGCTGATGCGCCACATCGCGCTACTCTCGAATGCGTGCCGACTTACAGCTTCCGCTGCGCACAGCGTTGCGCCCCCGTCGAACAGCGATTCTCCATGGCCGACGCGCCCTCGCAGGTGACGTGCCCGGAGTGCGGAGAAGCAGCTGCACGACAGATATCCTCACCTGCTCTCGGCAGAGGAAACAGCGCTGCGATGAAGGCACACGACGCCTCGCGCTCCACTGCGGACACGCCCGCCGTGGTCTCGTCCGTACCGCAACAGGGTCGGCCGGCGACGAGGACGACGTCGAACCCCCTCCATCGCCGACTACCTCGCCCCTGACAGCTGCGTTTCCCTTCCGGGCCGACGGGGAAGTCCGACGGCATGCCCGAGCTGCCCCCTCCCCCGTCCATCGCCGACGGCTTCGCCACCGACGACGTCGTCGCCTGGGTTGCCGAGCATCTGGGCGATCTGACGCGCGAGGGTCCGGATGGCGTCACGGCGGGTGGCATTCGCGGCGGGCAGTCCGCTGCCGATGCCGCCCTGGCCGGACTCGACATCACCGGATATGCGCGCGATCGCAGCACCGTTCTACCGGTGAATCGCCGCGGCGCAAGCCGCATGTCGCCGTACATCCGCCACGGACTGCTGACGCTGCGAGAGGTATGGGACGCGGTCGCCGACGCTCCCCCACGCGACCGTTCCCGGTACCGCGACGAGCTCATGTGGCAGGAGTACGCACGCCACCTCTACGCGCGCACCGGATCCGATCTCGGCCGTTCGCTACGGCGCGAGCAACCGCGGCAGCAGGGCTGGACCGCGCAGCCGTGGCCCGAGGAGATGAAGTGCATGTCCTCGGTGGTGGGCGAATTGCACGAGGACGGTTGGCTCGTCAACCAAACTCGCATGTGGCTGGCCTCCCAGTGGGCTGTCCGTGCCGGGGCGACGTGGCGCGACGGTGAGGACGAGATGTTCGCCCACCTGCTCGACGGTTCTCGCGCTGCCAACCGCCTCGGCTGGCAATGGACCGTCGGTACCGGAAGCGGCAAGGTCTACGGCTTCAGCCGGTGGCAGGTGAACAAGAGAGCACCGGCGCTGTGCCGCAACTGCGCGCTGAAAGACGCGTGCCCCATCGAGAACTGGCCCGACGACGATCTCGGGCCGACTGTCGACGGTCCCGATCTGAACAAGGCTCCGATTCCCGCCGGCCCCGCCCACGTGGAAGGTACTGGCGCAGAACAGGTGTGGATCACAGCAGAGTCGCTCGGCACCGCAGACCCAGCACTGGCCGCCGAGACCGACCGGCCCGCCGTGTTCGTTTTCGACGAACCGCTCCTGCGGAAACTCCGGCTCTCCGGGAAGCGACTCGTCTTTCTTGCCGAGACGCTCGGTGAGATCGCGTCGACCCGCCCGTTGGAGGTACGTCGTGGCCGAGTAGCCGACGAATTGGCCGGACGATCCGTGGCCACCACCTGGGCACCCGTTCCCGGCTTCTCCCGCATCGCCGACGCCATAGCCCCGGTCGAGTTGCATCCGTGGCCGTGGCTGGTGCGTCCCACCACGTCCTCGGTCCGATCGTTCAGCGCCTGGCGTCGGAGTCATTGAACAGCAGTTATTGAACAGCAGTCACTGACCAGAACTATCTCCGCTGCACCGAAATCTGGCCCTCTTCACTGGTGATCGATACCGACCTCGGGGAGCTCGGATCGTCGACGACGTCGATGTCGACGTCTCCCTTCTCCGACGTCGCCTCGACGTCGTAGAAGTCTGTCGCCGGGAGTTCGATCATGCTGTCGCCCTGCATGTTCTGCATGCGTATCGAGTCCGGCGGCACCCTCGAATCCAGGGTGACCAGACCGAACGTCGTGTCCACCTCGACTGCCGACACAGCCGCATCGGTGATCTCGACATCGCCGAATCTGGTTGTTATGTCCAGGGTTCCGGCAGATCCTCGGGCGATCACGGAGCCGGCGGTCGTGGACACCGAAGTCTGCGCGTCCACGTCGGTGAGCACCACGTCGCCTGCTGATCCGTCGATGTCGAGTACCAATCCGGCCGGTACCCGTAGTTCGAGACCGATGTCGCAGCTACCATTCTTTCGGTAGGAACATTCCACAGCGATCGTCGAGCCGTCGTCACCGATGTCGACCGTCGGAGTATCTCCTCGGTAGGACCCGTCGGCCCGAACGTGCAGGTCGGAGTCGGGGCTCATCGACACCGACACATGGGCGAATCGCGTTGTGACGGAGAGATTCTTGCCGACGATCGCTGTGTCGGCGGAGTAATCGAAGGACTGCATCTTCGGCGTGGTGAAGCCGACGGCGACGGTGGCCGCCGTGGCTGCTCCTGCGGTGCCGACGACCGCGACAGCTGCCGAAACCGCAACGACACTGCGCCACATCGACTTCTTCATTGGATCGCTCCCAGATATCGTAGGACGGCCATGACGCGGCGATGGTCAGCGCTGTCTCCGAGCAGACCGAGCTTGGCGAAAATGTTTCCGATGTGCTTCTCGACGGCCGCCTGACCGACGACCAGTGCGGCCGCAATGCCGGCATTGGACTTACCTTCGGCCATGGCCGTCAAAACTTCCCGTTCGCGAGGGGTCAGCGAATCGAGTGGATCCGATCGTGGGGCCCGAGCCAGAATCTGCTGCACCACTTCTGGATCGATGACGGTTCCGCCGGTGGCAACGGTCCGCACGGCATCGGCGAACTCGTCGACGTCGGCCACCCGGTCCTTCAACAGGTACCCCACGCCGTCCGTGCTCTGCCGGATGAGCTCGGCTGCGTACCGTTCCTCCACGTACTGCGAGAGCACGAGAACACCGACAGCGGGCCACCGTTGGCGAATGACCAGCGCTGCGCGCAGACCTTCGTCCAGAAAGGTCGGCGGCATGCGCACGTCGATCACGCAGACATCAGGAAGCGGATCGGCGGCAGACATGGCCGCGAGCAGTTCCGACGCATCGGCCACCTTCCCGATCACGTCCGCTCCGGTGTCGACCAACAGGCGAGCGACACCCTCTCGCAACAGAACCGAATCGTCGGCGATGATCACTCGCACGGGACACTCACCTCGAGCCGCGTCGGGCCGCCGGACGGCGACGTGATGGTCAGGGTTCCGTCGATTCCGCTGAGCCTGTCCTCGAGCCCGGCCAGTCCGCCTCCCGGTGCCGGATACGCTCCGCCACAACCGTAATCGACCACCGTGACACGCACTGCTGACTCGACTCTCGAGACGTCGACTCGGACGTGGTCGGCCTTCGCGTGCTTGCTCACATTGGTCAGGGCCTCCGAGACGACGAAGTAGATGGTCGACTCGACGGTGGCGTCCGGGCGTCGATCACCGGAGAGGGCGGGGTCGATCCGAACAGTCACTGGTACCGCACACAACGCCGCGACGGACGACAGCGCGGCGTCGAGACCGCGGTCGGTCAGGATCGGCGGGTGCAGACCGCGGGTGAGGGTGCGGATCTCACCGATCGCGTTCTTGGCCTCCCGGTGGGCGTCGTCGAGCAATTCCTTCAGGACCGCATCACCGGTCGACGCGACGCGCGACTTGGCCTGTCCCAGTGACATTGCCACCGATACCAATCGTTGCTGGGCCCCGTCGTGCAGATCGCGTTCGATGCGACGGCGTTCGGCATCCGCAGCGTCGACGACGCGAGCTCGACTCACCGTCAATTCGTCCACTCTCCTACTGGATTCGGATCGGCCGAGAAGGGTAGCGGCACTCCACCAGTCGAGTCGCGCCAGGGCCGTGAGCAGCAGTGGCACTCCCGCGACAAGGGTGACCAGCGAGGCGAAGCCGACCAACGCGACGAGCGGATAGCCCACCCGTTCGCCTATTTCGAGCTCATTGGCGACCGGGTTCGTCACTATCCAGGCCACCGGCGCCGCCGCAAGAACGGGCAGGGCCACGAAGAGCGCCGGCAGCAAGAACAGCAGTACGGCCGAGACCGGAATGCGAACGAGCCAATAGCACAGTGACTTCCACAAACCGATGTCGCGGAGGCACCAGACGAACGTGCGCCAACTGGTCGGGTACACGGTCACGTCAGGGCCCTCGATGAGAACTCCACCGGTGAAACCGATTCCGGCGCGCGCTGCACGGTCCATCCACCGCAGCGCCACTATCGTCAGGGCGAACACGAGCACTCCGCTGAGCGCAAAGGGCAATGCGCACACCGCCAGTACCAGCAGTCCCAGGATCATCCAGCCGCCCAGCCCGGCGAGCGTCGACACCAGCAGCGATGCCACCGCCAGCCACCAGTGCGGCGATATCCATGCCCTGAGCGGATTCAGGGGAATCGGTAGTGCCTCGTTCATGCGGATCAGCCTAAGTCGGGTGTTGTCGGCTTGTCGGCACTGTGAACCCACGGCCCGAGGTAGGGCTGGCCCTACCGTCGATCCGTGGGTCGATCGTGGTGTTTTCCACGGCACGGACGACGAGATTCGACAGGTATGAACCTGAACATCCTCGATGTGGACCGGTTGTCGTCCGTGCCCGTGTGGGTCGTCTTCGCCGTCGTCTTCGTACTGCTGGCATTCGAGTCCGCGTCGTTGCTCGGTCTCTTCACACCAGGAAACAGTGTCCCGATCACGCTCGGGGTGCTGACGTCGATCGGCGTGGTGCCGTGGCTGCCTGCCGTCATCACCGCGGCGGTGGCGTCGAGCATGGGTGCGCAGTGGGCGTTCTGGCACAGTCGCCGCACCGAGACGGTGTTGGGTCTCGGGCGAGCGGAGTCAGCGCTGCCGGCCGCGGTGATGAGGGTCGTCCTGGGGCTGACCACACAGGCACGATCACGGCCACGCGCTGTCGCCACCGCCGGACACCTCATCGGGGGTATCCGCACCATCGCGCCCCGACTCGTGGCGACCTCCTCACTGCGGCACCGCGAATACGTGGTGCTCAGCCTGCTGGCCGCAGTCGTATGGGCTGTGGTGCTGGTGTCGGCCGGAGCGTGGCTGGGCGACCGGACGCTCATCAGGACCGCCCTCGGATACGCCTGGATTCCGGCTCTGACGGTGATGGCCGCTACCCAGCTCAGGCGTCGAACACGCTGGTCTTCTCCCGAACTTGTCGGAGCCCGGTGATATCAAGGATGTACAGAGAGACGACAGAAAGGGATTCGCATGTCCGCACGCTTCGATACTTGCAACGGCACACTCGTGATCCACGCGGTCGGCGGTGCGGAATGCACGGAGCCGGACTGCGTGGATCTCGAGTACGTTCGCCACTTCCTGGTGCTCGAATGCGAGGAGGTCACCGGCGGTTGCCAGTGCACCGCCCTCGTGGAGTTCGCTCAGGCGTCCTGACGTCGAACCACCGGCTGTTGCAGTTCGGTCACCCAATTCTCCTGCGGCTGCGGCTCGGACACCAGGTAGTACTCCCGGCAGACGCCGGAGAGTTCGTAGCCGTTGGCCTCGATCCATGCCGTGAACTGCTCCCAGGTCTCGCCGATCGTCGCCATCGAACCGTGGTGGACGGTGGTCACCGCGAGCTCGACGGGCGGTAGCTCGCGAACCTCGTAGCCCTCACCGGCCACCACCTCGGGCCCCACCTCGAATGCGGCATGGACGGTGATGCCGGTGCCGTCCCCGTCGTCGACGGCCTCGTACATGGCGATCGACGATGGCCCGAACGTCACGCCGTGCCCGGCGAGCGTCTGGGCGAGTCGGGCGTACATCGGGCCGATGACCGGGCCGATGTTCTCCGGCCCGAACCCGGCGGCGGTCTCGCTGACGAGAGCGATACGGGTGGCCGGCAATGTTTTGGTGTCCACGGTGATCATCGACATCCCTTCGGTGTGGGAGAGTCGCGCATCGATACGACGCAGACGAGCCGCGTCGAGATCGAGTCGACGCGCGACATCAGTGCGTTTGGCGGCGAGCATCTCGCGTAGCCGATCACCGTCGACCTCGCCGTGCACGATCTGCGTCACCTCGTCGAGCCTGAACCCGAGGTCCTTGAACACGAGAATGCGTCCCAGAACCTCGAACTGCGAACCGTCGTACGAGCGATAGCCCGTGAACCGATCCACCCGCGCCGGCGTCAACAACCCGATCTCGTCGTAATGCCGAAGCATGCGAACCGACACCCGGCCGATCGATGCGAACTCTCCGATGCTGAACATGACCCTCCGAGGTTCTCGTCTCACACAGTGTGAGGGTCAAGCGGAGAAAATCGGGTGCACTGGACCGCGCTGAGCGCGGTCGACTGCACCCGATTCTTCAGGGCACGGGAATCCAGAAGCGAACAGCCGACCCGATGCAGTCGACACGTTGGCCCCCAGCTCGCTCCAGGGTCGCTGTCGAGGCCGCGTTGCCCACCTCGCATACCCCCGCCACCCGGGTCATGCCCGAGTCTGCGGCGAGCCTCAGCACCTCGCGTACTGCCCAGGAGGCAACTCCCCGACCTCGTTCGGACGGGCGAACCCCGTAGCCGATGTGTCCGAAACGGTCGGCAAGCTCGTGGCCGTCGTGTCTGAGTGCGACGCCGCCCAATACACGTTCGCCCTCCACTATCCAGCGGTACGTGCACTCGGCGTCGCTCCGAAGCCGATCGACCCAGTCCGAAAAGCCCCGTGCGGACCCGACATCGTCGTCGGTCGTCAACCCGAAACCATCCTCGTGGAGGCCCGGACCCCATTCGATACGACAGTCCAGCCAGGCGTCCCGCAGATCATGCGAAGGGGCGACCAGTGTCGAGTGAACCGTCACAGATACCCCTCCGTTTCGGATCAGCGACCGCTCAGGGGCGCAGATTCAATCCCGTCGTGGTCGAGAAGTAGTGCACCGTCTCGGCGCGCGGGGCGATTCGGATGACATCACCCTGCGACGGGGCCGCGATATCAGGAATGCGGGCGACGATCTGCGCCCCGACGGTTCCCAGATTAGACGCGTCCTCGGCGGTGCGGCCGTAGATGTAGGAGTCCGCCCCGAGCTCCTCGACGACGTCGACCACGATGTCGGTACCGGAATCGGAGAGCGTCCACGCTTCCGGGCGCACGCCCATAGTCACTCGGCTGCCGTCGATGCGGTCGGCGATCGAACGCTCGATCGGCACCGACAGCGATCCGAGCTTCGCAGTGCCTGCCACGACGTCCACGTCGAACAGGTTCATCGCGGGTGAGCCGATGAAACCTGCGACGAAGGCATTGACCGGTCGCTCGTAGAGCTCCTTCGGACTGGCGCACTGTTGCAGCACGCCGGCTTTCATGATCGCCACGCGATCACCCATCGTCATCGCCTCCACCTGGTCGTGAGTGACGTACACGGTGGTGGTGCCGAGCCTGCGCTGGAGCAGCGAGATCTGGGTGCGGGTCTGCACGCGGAGTTTGGCATCGAGGTTGGACAACGGCTCGTCCATGAGGAACACCTGCGGGTTCCGCACGATGGCGCGTCCCATCGCCACACGCTGACGCTGACCTCCGGAGAGCGCCTTGGGTTTACGGCCCAGATAGTCGGTGAGGTCGAGAATCTTCGCAGCCTCCTCGACGCGACGACCCACCTCCGCCTTGTCCATTCCCGAGATCTGCAGTGCGAAGCCCATGTTCTTGGCGACGGTCATGTGCGGGTACAGCGCGTAGTTCTGGAACACCATCGCGATGTCGCGTTCCTTGGGCGCCAGTGAGGTGACGTCACGGTCACCGATCTTGATGGCACCGTAGTCGACGTCCTCCAGCCCGGCGAGCATCCGCAGCGAGGTGGACTTGCCGCAGCCGGACGGGCCGACGAGCACCAGGAACTCGCCGTCCTCGATGGCGAGGTCGAGCGATTCGACTGCCGCGACGTCCGATCCCGGGTAGAGCTTGGTTGCTCCTTCGTACGTGACCTGTGCCATGGGAGTGCTCCTTTGTATGGGTTAGAAGAATCGATGCGCGGAGCCGGCAGGCTCGGCGGTCAGGAAAGTGGGTGTCGGCAACTCGGATCGCGCTGCGCTGAAGGCGATCTCGTCCGCTACGGTCCGAACGAGATCCGACGGCACCAGAGCGATGGCAGAGCCGCCGAATCCACCGCCGGTCATCCGCGCTCCGTATGCGCCTGCCCGCAATGCAGCGTCGACAGCGCTGTCGAGTTCCGGTGAGCTGACCTCGTAGTCGTCCCGCAAGGACATGTGCGACGCGGTCATCAGCTCACCGAGTTCGACCCCGGCGGCTCCGCGATCCAGGAGCTCCGCAGCCGCCTCAACTCGTCGAATCTCGCTGGTGACGTGACGAACTCGCGCGATCAGCGTGTCGTCGTCGAGCCCGGCCATGGCCTGCTCGGGGTCGAGTCCACGCAAGGTCTTCACTCCCAGTTCTGCGTACGCCGTATCCAGGGCCGCGCGCCGGGCACCGTACTGACCGTCTACCAGGCGGTGCGGCGCGTTGGTGTCGATCACCAGCAGCCGCGAGCCGGACCCGGCCAGATCGAGGGGAATCTGACGCGTCGAACCGTCGAGACAGTCCAGCAGCAGCGCGTGTCCCGGTTCTGCCGACATCGCGATGTTCTGATCCATGCCGCCCGTCGACGCGCCGGCGATCTCGTTCTCGGCGCGGATACTGGCGTCGATCAGCACCTTTCGGTCGAGCCGAAGATCGAAGAGGTCGTCGAGAGCGAGGGCGAACGAGCACTCGAGGGCGGCCGAGCTCGACAGCCCCGAACCCACCGGCACCGAAGAATGCACGGCCACATCGACTCCGCCGACTCCGTGCTCCCGAAGTGCCCAGGACACCCCGGCCACGTAGGCCGCCCAACCCGACGGGGTACCCGGACCGATCTCGTCGAGCTCACCGGTCCACGACTCGTCGGTGTGCGTCGATACGGCCCGCATCGTCGCGTCCTCGCGACGGCGCACGGCCACCGCGGTGGCATACGGCAACGCGAACGGCAGCACCAATCCACCTGCGTAATCGATGTGCTCACCGATGAGGTTGACGCGACCCGGAGCGATCCAGACGCCCTCGGGATCACCGTCGAATGCACTGCGGAACAGCGCCGCTGCACCGTCGGCGAGATCCTCCTCGGCGATCACGTCGAGCCAGTTCACGCCAGTACCTCGCGCAGCCGGTCTGCGATCCGCTCGGGAGTGGTGTCGTTGATCCAGGCTCCCATCGCAGATTCCGAACCGGCGAGGAACTTCATCCGCCCCGGTGAGCGCATCATCGAAAACAGTTGCAGATGCAGGCGTCCCAGTTCGCGATCCGCTCCGACGGGTGCCTGGTGCCAGGCCGCGATGTACGGCACCTCGTCGACCCCCTCGAAGAACGCGTCGACTCCGCGCAACAGATCCCGATAGACCACCGCCAGCTCGTCCCGCTCGGCACCGCTCAACTCGGCGAGGTCCGACACGTCGCGACGCGGCGCGAGATGCACCTCGACCGGCCAGCGCGATGCTGCAGGCACGTACGCCACCCAGTGCTCGGCGTCGACGACGATCCGTCGACCCGAACGAAGCTCGGCGGCGAGGACGTCGGCCAGCAACACTCGGCCCGTTCGCTCGAAGTGTTTGCGAGACTGTCGTATCAGCGCATCGGTACGCGGCGGAAGGTAGGGGTAGGCGTAGATCTGACCGTGCGGGTGAGTCAGGGTGACGCCGATTTCCTTGCCGCGGTTCTCGAAGCAGAAGACCTGCTGAACGCCGGGGATGGCGGACAGGGCCGTGGTGCGATCGGCCCAGACATCGATGATGGTGCGGACGCGGGAGAGCTCGAGCGACACGAAGGACGCATCGGGGTCACTGGCGAAACAGATCACCTCGCACCGACCGGTGCCGGGTGCAAGCGGCCACAGTGCCTCGCCGTCCACCTCGCTCGGAAGTGACTGCTGCGCCGCGGTTTCGGACAGAGACGGAAAACGGTTCTCGAACACCACCACGTCGTAATCGGCCGCCGGAATCTCGGTCGCCGGCCTGTCGGGACGACTCGGTGCCAACGGCGACGCGTCGGCAGGCGGCAGGAACGTGCGGTCCATCCGCTGGGAAGCGATGACGATCCATTCGCCGGTGAGAACGTCGAATCGCATCTGCGACTGCGACATCGACGGAGAGAGGGCTCGCGTGTCGACGAGATCGCGGGTGGCCTCACCCGAGACGTAGGGCTCGGTGTCGTCGTAGTAGATCAGCTCGCGGCCGTCGGCCAGAGTGGTCGACGTCTTGCGCATCGAGTGCGTCGTGGCGTCATGCGCGGTCATCGAGTACTCGTTCCTCGTTCGTGTCGGGGGATTGCTCTCCGGCGATCACCACGTCGTCGACCGTCTCGGACAACGCTTCGTGGACGCCGGGATCGAGTCCGGCATCGGTGACGAACACGTCGACGCGAGAGAGCGGGATGGTGTTGGCGAGGGCGCGAACACCCCACTTGGTGTGGTCGGCCAGCACGATGACGCGTCGGGACGATGCGACCAGTGCCTGATTGGTCTGTGCTTCCATGAGATTGGGGCAGGTGAGCCCGGATTCGATGTCCACACCGTGTGTGCCGAGGAACAGCATGTCCAGGTGGATACTCTGCAGTGCACTGACCGTGAGCGGTCCGACGAGCGCGTAGGACGGCGTGCGCTGTCCGCCGGTGAGCAGCACGGTCTGATCCGACCGGCCACCGGTGTGGAAGACCTCGGCGACGGGCAGGGAGTTGGTGACGACGGTGATGTCAGGAACGTCGAGCAGTTCCTGCGCGAGTGCGTGCGTCGTGGTGCCACCGGAGATGCCGATGGAGGTCCCGGGCCGCACGAATCGTGCAGCGGCACGGGCGATGGCGGCCTTGGCATCTCGATCGAGTTCGGACTTGGCCGAGAACCCCGGCTCGAACACGCTTGCCGATCGCGGCAGCGTCACGCCGCCGTGCACCCGCTCGACCAGACCGCGAGCGACCAGCTCGTTGACGTCGCGTCGAATGGTCATGTCCGACACCGACAGTGCGGCTCCCAGATCTGCGACCTTGACCGCGCCCTCGGCCGTCACCTGGTCCAGGATCTTCTGCTGACGCTGGTGGGCGAGCATCAGCGGTTCTCGGCGATCACAGCACTGCCGCCTGCGGCCACGATGAGTTCGCCGTCGATCTGTGCGCCGCCGACCAGGTCCGTACCCGAGGCAGGCACGCTGACCTTGTCGGTTCCGTGGTTGAGCACAAAGAGCCAGGACTGCTCCCCTGCCGACCGTCGGACGATCTCCACGTCCGATCCGAGGTCGCGTCGGGTATCGATTTCGGCTGCAGCGCAGAGCTTGTCGGCCAGCGTGGCCCAGCCTGCCGCGTCGGGAACGGTCGCCGCGTACCAGGCGGCACCCGTGCCGACGGTGCGCTTGGTCAGCGCGGGGACGCCGCGCAGATGCCCCTGGGTGTGCCGCGCCAGCACGTCGACGTCCTCCGACGCGGTGAGATATTCGCTCCAGATCTCGCCGACGGTCTCGTCGTCCAGGGTGAGGGCTTCCCCGTCGGCGAGTGGGAAGAACTCTTCGACGCGCACGCCGAGCAGGTCACGGAATGCGCCCGGGTAGCCGCCGAGTCGCACGTGGTCGTCCTCGTCGGCGATTCCGGAGAATGCGGTGACGAGTACCTGCGCGCCGCCGTCGGCCGCGTCGGCTATCCGCGCGGCGGTCTCGTCGCTGCACAGGTACAGAGCCGGCACCACGATCACGTCGTAGTCGCTCAGGTCCGTCGACGACGGAACGACATCGCAGGTCACGCCCGCGGAGGTGAACCCGTGATGGGCGCGGCGGGCAATCTCCATGGGCTGCATGGCCATCGACGGATGGCCCTCCTGCTCGCACGCCCACTGCGAGGCCCAGTCGAAGAGCACGGCAACCCGAGCATCGACGGTGCTGCCTGCCACCGGTGCCATGCGACGCAGCGCCGCACCGAGCTCGACGACCTCACGCCAGCGCGCGGAGTCCTCGCCTGCGTGCGGAACCAGAGCGGAATGGAACTTCTCCGCCCCTGCCTTGGAGGCGCGGAACTGGAAGTAGGCAATGCCGTCCGCTCCGCGAGCCATGTGCGCCAGTGAGTTTCGCATCATCTCGCCGGGGACCTTGGCGCGGTTGATGTGCTGCCAATTGACGGCGCTGGTGGAATGCTCCATCAACAACCATGGTCGACGGCCGGCAACGCC
The DNA here is from genome assembly GCF_002259145.1 of Rhodococcus sp. 15-2388-1-1a. Classification (NCBI taxonomy): domain Bacteria; kingdom Bacillati; phylum Actinomycetota; class Actinomycetes; order Mycobacteriales; family Nocardiaceae; genus Rhodococcus; species Rhodococcus sp. 15-2388-1-1a. The sequence continues at coordinate 65,017 of NZ_NPFP01000018.1, forward strand.
ACGGGTGAGGTCGGCCGAGAACGAGAGCTTGTGATGTGCTGCGGCGTCGCCGGTCTCGGGGCCGACGAGATAATGGTCGGTGGAGACGATGTCCTGTTCCGGGGCCCAGGCCGCGTAGTCCATGTTGCCGGCGAGCGCGGGGCCCTGGCCCATGCCCACCATGAAGTTCGTGGTGACCGGCACGTCCGGGGTGATCCGGTTCAGCACTGCCTTCTCGGCGCGATAATGCTCGAGGAGGGCGTCCGAGCAGAAGCGGCGCCAGTCGAGTTGATGAGTGGGGTTGCCGAACGTGGTGCTCACCGAGGGCGGAACGATCTCGTCCCAGTCGCTGTAGCGCTGGCTCCAGAAGTCGGTGCCCCACGCGGTGTTGAGGGTCTCGAGGTCGATGTACCTGCCGCTGAGCCACTCTCGGAATGCATGCGCACTGTCGTCGGAGTAACACAGTGCGTTGTGGCAGCCGAGTTCGTTGGACACGTGCCACATGGCCAGCGCGGGATGCTCGCCGTAGCGGTGCGCCATCTTCTCGACCAGCACGAGCGAGTGTTCGCGGTACACAGCAGAACTGGGGCTCCACGTCTGGCGGCTGCCGATGGCGTAGCGGTAACCGCGCTCGTCCACCGGGCGCATCTGCGGGTACGCAGTGGCCAACCACGGCGGGGGCGACGCGGTCGCCGTGGCCAGGTCGACGCGAATGTCGCCCTCGTGCATCAGATCCATGACGCGGTCGAGCCACTCGAAGTCCCACGTCGACGCGGTCGGCTGCAGGCGAGCCCAGGAGAAGACACCGACGGTCACGAAGTCGACGCCGGCCTCGTGCATCAGCTCGACGTCGCGTCGCCAGACGTCCTCGGGCCACTGCTCGGGGTTGTAGTCGCCGCCGAAGGAGATTCCCTGGGTCGGCCAGGTGCTGCGTCGCGCTGTGTCCATGCTCACAATATGAACGAGGCTTTCTCAGATGTCAACATGAATGAACATTTTCTTACTGATGCAGGTGAACGGGCCACGAAGAGCTTGACAGACGCCGTAGCGTCGTGTTTCTGTAACCTGCATCACCCCGAATGGTCAGGTGAACACCGCAAAACGAACAGCGGGGATGTTCATTTCTGATCGTTATCGATACTTCTCGTCGAAGGACTTCCATGAACCCACACGAGTGGCCGCGCACGTGGCAGCCGTCCCGACGCGATTTCCTGCGGTCCGCGCTCGTCGCCGCGGGTGCGATCACCGCCGGTGGCGCGCTGTCGGCGTGCTCGAACAGCGTCGACCCGAACGTCACCACGCTCGGGTCACGCTTGTCCGACCCCAACTCCAAGCTGGGTGTCGAGGACTTCGTCGCGATGTACCGACAGCAGACCGGGCGACAGCTCGCCGTCAACACCGTCGACTCCACGTCCTTCCAGGAAAACGTCAACAACTACCTCCAGGGCACGCCCGACGACGTCATCACCTGGATGGGTGGGTACCGGGTGAAGTACTTCGCCGAGAAGGGTCTGGTGGAGGACCTCTCGCCGATCTGGGCGAACCACGGCGGCGGCTTCAACGAGAGCTTCCGCGAGAACTCGACCGGCATGGACGGCAAGCAGTACCTGATCCCGTTCTTCTACTACCCGTGGGCGGTGTTCTACCGACCGAGCCTGTGGGCCGAGCGTGGGTACGAGCCCCCGGCCACGTACGACCAGTGGGTGGCGTTGAGCAAACAGATGCAGGCCGACGGCCTCACCCCGATCGGCTTCGGTGCCCGAGACGGGTGGCCACCGTTCGGAACGTTCGACTATCTGAATCTGCGCCTCAACGGCGTCGAGTTCCACCGAACCCTGCTCGCCGGCGACGTGAGCTGGACCGACAATCGCGTGCGCTCGGTGTTCGATACCTGGCGCGAACTACTGCCGTTCCACCAGCCACAGCCACTGGGCCGCAAGATCGCCGATGCGCAGATGGCACTGCTGAACAAGAGCGTCGGCTCACTCGTTGCAGGCATGTTCGTCGCGCAGAGCTTCCCCGCCGGTGCCGAACGCGACGACCTGGACTTCTTCACCTTCCCCGAACTCGACTCCGCCGTCGGAACATCCACGGTCGAAGCTCCCATGGACGGGTTCATGATGCGCACCGACCCGCGCAACCGGCCCGGAGCCGAGGACTTCCTCACCTACATGACCGGACCCGACCCTGCCGTCGCCTACGCGAAGCAGGATCCGCAGGCCATTCCGGCGCACCGTGATGCCGACCTGTCGAGTTTCCCTGCGCTCGTGCGTAAGTCGGCAGACCTCGTGCAGAACGCGGAGGAGATCACCCAGTTCTTCGACCGCGACACCCGTCCCGATTTCGCGTCGATCGTCATGATCCCGGCTCTGCAGCAGTTCATCGGCAACCCGAACGATGTCGACGGTCTGGTCCGCAGTATCGAACGCCAGAAGTCGGCGGTGTTCGGAACGACATGAGCCGCAACGACGTCCCTCTCCCATCCCGCCGACCTCGAGATCAGGTACAGCCATGACCACCACCGAACGGGTCAAATCGCCGAAGGTTCGGCGCAGTGTTCGCGAGAAGTGGACCATCGCGCTCATGCTCGGGGTCCCCGCGCTGATCGTCATCGGTCTCGTCTGGATTCCGACGATCTTTACGGTGATCCTGTCGTTCGCCCGCTGGGACGGCATCGGCGGCACGTCGAGCATCGAGTGGATCGGCACCCAGAACTACGTCGATGCCGTCGAGGCGTACCCACCGTTCCAACAGGCCCTGCACAACAACGTGCTCTGGCTGGTGTTCCTGTTCCTCGTCCCCACCGTCATCGGCATCCTGCTGGCGATCCTTCTGGACAAGAACCTCAAGGGATCTCGGCTCTACCAAAGCATCTTCTACATTCCCGTGGTGCTGTCGATGGCTCTCATCGGGTTCATCTGGCAGCTCATCTACTCCACCGAGGGTGGTGTCCTCAACAGCCTGCTCGGTACCGACGTCGATTGGCTCGGCGACCCGGACATCAACATCTGGGCCGTGATGGTCGCAGCCGGGTGGCGGCACACCGGCTACATCATGCTGTTGTACTTGGCCGGACTCAAGGCCATCGATCCGTCCGTCCGCGAAGCTGCGGTGATGGACGGCGCGGGGCCGATCCGCACGTTCTTCAGCGTCATCTTCCCGCTGATGAAGAACACCAATCTGCTCATCGTCGTCATCACCGTCATCGAGGCACTGCGCGCCTTCGACCTGGTCTGGGTGATCAACAGGGGCAGAAACGGATTGGAACTGATATCGGCGTTGGTCACGGCCAACGTCGTCGGTGAAGCAGGCCGCATCGGCTTCGGCTCGGCCCTCGCGACCGTCATGCTTCTCATCTCTCTCGTCTTCATCGCCCTGTACCTCGCCATCGTTCTTCGGAGCAAAGACTGATGACCACTTCACTCACCCGCACAGCGCCTCCCGAACGCGATCCGCTGACCCGCAACCGCGCCGCCGTCGCCAACCGCCGGCGTGCAGGCACCGCCCAGATCGCGATCTACGTGCTGTTGACCGTCATGGCGCTCGTCTGGATGTTCCCGCTCGTGTGGGCGGTGTACAACTCATTCCGCGACTACGACTACGTGTTGCTCAACGGATACCTGTCCGTCGGCGGCTACACGTTCAGCAACTACATCGACTCGTGGCAGATCGGTGGGATCCCGCACTACTTCTTCAACTCACTGATCATCACCGTGCCGTCGGTACTGCTCATCCTGTTCTTCGGCTCGATGGCGGCGTTCATCCTGGCCAGATTCAGCTGGAAGTTCAACATCTTCATGCTCGCGGTGTTCATCGCAGGAAACCTGCTGCCCCAGCAGACACTGCTCACGCCACTCTTCCGTCTGTACAACGCAATTCCCGTTCCATACTGGATGAGTTCCTCCGGTTCGCTGTACGACAGCTACTGGGGTCTCATCATCGTGCACGTCGCATTCCAGACGGGATTCTGCGTGTTCGTGCTGAGCAACTACATGAAGACCGTTCCGCACGAACTGCTCGAGGCCGCCACCGTCGACGGAGCGAGCCTGTTCCGCCAGTACTGGCAGGTGGTGATGCCGCTGTGCCGTCCCGCGCTCGCGGCTCTCGCGACACTGATGGTGACGTGGATCTACAACGACTTCTTCTGGGCTCTGGCCCTGATGGTCAGCGGCGACAAGCTTCCGGTGACAACGGCGTTGCAGAATCTGCAGGGTAGCTTCTTCACCGATACCAACCTGCTCGCCGCGGGCTCGGTGCTGGTGGCACTACCCACCGTGCTCGTATTCGTTGCGCTGCAACGCCACTTCGTGTCCGGTCTGACGATGGGTGCCAACAAGTGAGTTTTTCCGTCCTTCGCCGTGACGGTGTCATGGTGATCCTCGGACCGTCGTCCACCGCCGTTCCCGCCGTGTTGCACTGGGGTTCCGATCTGGGCGAGCTGTCCGAGAACGACCTCACCGAGCTGCGCAGGGCCGCGATCCCTGCGGTTCCGCATTCGAGCGTGGACGTTCCGCGGTGGCTCACCCTTGCACCCGGCGGCGACGACGCCTGGCAGGGAACACCGGCTCTGGCATTGCACCGCTCCGGCACCGTGCAGTATCCGCGGTGGGCCGACGTCACCGTTCGCTCCGGTGAATTCGATTGTGCGGTGCAGGCGTCCGACTCCGTATTGGGAATTGCGTGGTCCATCGAGTTGTCACTCGAGGTCGGCGGATCACTGCGAGTTCGGCAGAGTGTCCGGAACATCTCCGGCGGACCCTTGACCGTCGACGGCGTCGCAACACTGATGCCGTTGCCGGACACTGCAACCGAACTACTCGACCTGACGGGACGGCATTGCCGCGAGCGCACCCCGCAGCGGCGACGGTTCGATCACGGCTCGACCGTACGCGCCTCACGACGCGGAAGAACCGGGCACGACGCCACCCTGGTTCTCACCGCCGGCAGTGAGGGCTTCGGCTTTCGCGGCGGTGAAGTGTGGGGAGCGCATGTCGCCTGGAGCGGTGATCACCTGCATCTCGCCGAGCGCCTGCCAGAGCGGGCCGGTCAGGCCTCGGGCGTGCTGGGTGGAGGTGAGCTGCTCGCGCCCGGCGAGGTGGTACTGCAGGACGGCGATACCTACACGACTCCGTGGGTACATTTCGTGTATTCCGCTGCAGGACTCGACGGTTCTGCGCAGTCGCTGCACCGATGGATGCGGTCTCGACGCTTACATCCCACCTCGCCGCGGCCGGTGGTGTTGAACGTGTGGGAAGGCGTCTACTTCGACCACGATCTCGCACGGCTTCGCGGGATCGCGGACGTCGCCGCGCACGTGGGCGTCGAACGATTTGTTCTCGATGACGGCTGGTTCCGGCACCGACGCGACGATCGAGCCGGTCTCGGCGACTGGCAGGTGGACGAGGGCGTATGGCCCGACGGGCTGGCACCGCTGTTCGATCACGTCCGCGAACTCGGTATGAGTCCAGGGCTGTGGTTCGAGCCCGAGATGGTCAACCTGGATTCCGATATCGCTCGGGCCCATCCGGATTGGCTGCTCGCGGCACCGGGTCGTATTCCGCTGGAGTGGCGTCACCAGCACGTGCTGGATCTGACCCGCCCGGAGGTGTTCGAGTACCTGCTCTCGTCGATCGATGCGGTCTTGGCGACCGAGCGACCGGACTACGTGAAGTGGGATCACAACCGGGACCTGATGCTGGCAGTCGATTCCGACGGCCGCGCTGCGGTGCATGCCCAGACCTCGGCGTTCTACCGGTTGTTGGACGAGCTTCGGTCCCGACATCCGAACGTCGAGTTCGAGTCCTGTGCTTCCGGTGGTGCGCGCATCGACCTCGAGGTCCTCGAACACACCGACCGGGTGTGGGCGTCGGACACCAACGATCCACTCGAACGTCAACGCTTGCAACGGTGGACGACGCAGCTGCTGCCGCCGGAGCTGATCGGCTCGCACGTCGGGCCGCAGATCGCGCATACGTCGGGTCGATGGTCCACTCTCCAGTTCCGTTGCCTGACGTCACTGTTCGGCCACGCAGGGTTGGAGATGGACGTCACCGAGCTCTCGTCCGAGGACCACGAATACCTGAGGTCGTGGACTACGCTGTACAAGGAACTGCGCGGGCTACTGCACACCGGCGACGTGGTACGCGCCGACCATCCCGACCCGAGCGTCTGGGTGCACGGCGTCGTCGCAGGGGATCTGTCGGAGGCCGCGTATGCGGTGGTGCGGATGGACACCTCGCCCGAGGATCGCACCGATCGGGTCCGACTCCCCGGCCTCGATCCGGCCCTTCGGTATCGCGTCGAGTTCGTGCGTGAGCTCAGCGACATGGGCAACGGCATCGAACTACCGCCATGGATCGCCGACGGTGGAGTGGTCGAGCTGTCGGGTTCGATGTTGGCGCAGGCGGGCGTGGCACTACCGGTGCTGTTCCCGCAGACGGGTGTGTTGCTGCGGGTGCGAGCTGCCTGAGGGGCTCAGTCCCAGTTCACCTGGGAGGCCATGTTCAGTAGCTTTGCTCGACGCGTTTCGTTCGTCTCGCCGATGCGGGCGATGCGTCCGTAGACGTGGGCCCGAAAGTCGTTGTGGTCGTTCCGGTTCTGTTCGGCAACGCCTGCGGTTGTGCAGTTGTGCAGCAGTGCCCGGAGAGTGTCGTACTCCTCTCGGGGCACTGCCGGCCACGAGTTGACGACAAGCCCGGTCAGCTGTTGTCGCTGATGAGCGCGCCTGACCCGAGTCTTGTCGGGATGAATCGTGAAGCCCTCGTCGTGGGCGATCTGGGAAACCAGCCACAGCAGACTGTCGACGTCGATGTCTGCACCACCGGAAAACGCCAGATCGTCGGCGTATCGGCTGTAGCGGGCTCCGACAGATCGGGCCAGTCCGCTGGCTCGGATATCGAGTTGTCGCGCAGTGAGATTGGCCAACGCAGGAGACGTGGGCGCGCCCTGCGGCAGGTGGGTGGCGCGAAGCCGCGCCGCGGTGGGACGGTCCACACCGGTCAATTCGCCGGCAGGGGTGACCGTCGTGCAGAGCGCGGCGAGATTCGCCGCGACCTTCCTGGGATAGCCGACCGCCTCGAAGATCGCGACCACTCGATCGAAGCCGATGGACGGGAAGAAGCGTCGGAGATCCACCGAGACCACCACGTCGCGTTCGGAATGCGGCATCGCGAACGTCCTGGGACTACGGGCCTTGCGAAAGCCGTGCGCAGCCGGATGGGCAGGAATTCGATCGAGTATGCGGCGCAGTATCTTTCGCTGAATCTCACGCAGGCGTGGTTTCGGGACCTCCAGCAGTCGGATGCCCTGCCGCTTGTCGAGTCGCGCAGATCGATAGTGCTGCAACGGAAACGGCGCAGTACGCAGCCGGCCCTGCAGGTCGGCGAACCATTCGATTTCGGAGATCGTCAGGTCGAGAGATCGAGCCAGCTGCCCGGTGGTCTCGTACCGCGGTACCTCGAATCGCCAGGGTTTGCGGCCGGTACGCGCCTCCGGTCGCTGCGAGGACGCGGAGGGCTCCGAGATGAACGGAAGGTCGCGCAACAGAACGAAAATCGATGCCTCGTCGAACGGCGGGCTTGGATACAGATTGATGATGCGATCGGCCAACCACGACGCCTTTTCAGGCGTGAGACGCGCGAACGCGACCTCGAGGCCTGATCGCGTCCACTCGGCATCTGCCGCCAGCCGAGCCAGTGTCGCAGCGGCCCTGGGCGACAATTCCCTTTCGCTCACGGATGTTTACCGATCACGTGCAGCGCTGTGACATGCAACGGCGCGGGGCGACCGAAATCTTTCGTCCTCGGAGCAGGCGGGCACGCGTAGCGTGCGGAGCTGCTTCGGACGCAGTGCTCGATTCTCGTGATGTACCCAGGGGTTACCCCTGAGACCGGTCCCGCGGACCAACTCTCGCCCACGCGCCGCTGCATCCCTCCACCATGCCAAAGGGAGGCAGATCTGTCAGCGCGTTGGATTGTCCGCTGTGTATGAGGCGATTCGACCCGCGACATCGGAGAATCGTGGCCGCACCTGATGGTTCACTATCGTCCACCGCGCGCAACTACCCGCCGATCGACTGCGAGTCTGAACGCCCAGGTTCGAAGCGCAGGAAGTGGAACCAACACGGGCTCCGCCGCGTCCAAGGACGTAGACGTTCGCGAGAAATGGGTGAGGCAATGCGCAGGGCACGACGATGGATGCCGGCGATGGCGGTAATTCTGCTGGCCGCGGGCTGCTCGAGCACCACCGATGGTGACGCACTTGCAGGCGAGACATCGAGCGCGACGGCAAGTACAACGACATCCGCGCCGACGCCCTGGGACCCATGCACCATCCCCGACGACGCCATCGAGCGAGCGGGATTGAACGTCGACACCAAGGAATCGGGGGTGTTCGGGCGGGATCAGAACGGATTCAAGATCTGCGGATGGGAGAGCCAGCCGCCGAGTAGCAAGTATTACGTGCGGGTTTTTGTCGGTTTCGAGACGTTGGACTTTGTCGACGATCCGAGCTACTTCAATCGACTTCAACCTGTCCGGGTGGGCACACGCGACGCCACGCAGTACCAGCAACTTGCGGCCGATGCGGATCTGAACTGCGGTGTCGCCTTCGTCGCAGGCGCTGAATTGATCAGAGCGACAATCATCACGGGCGCACAGGTCGGCAACCCGCCGTACGACCCATGCACCGAGTTGAACACGGTCGTCGCCGCTCTCGATTCCGAACTTCCCACCTAGACCACCCCGAAACGAAAGGCGTCGAACTCGTGGCCGATTCCCAATCGGACCTGCTCACGTACTGGCGGGACCTCAATGCCCAAGCCGACGAAGGCACCGTGGCCATTCCCGCCGACGTCGCTGCCAAGTGCGACGCGGCATGTGTCGCTTACCTCGCGCACCTCGAGAAGATGCAGATCGACGCGCTCGCGTTGGCAGAGGCCAAAGACTGGGGCGACTTGAAGTCCGCCCAAGACCTGCGCGATAGATTCCTCAGGAAGGCCACCGGCACCGATCGCTCTCTCGATGTGATTCTGCAACAGCACATCGACGTCATCGAATCGATGCGGATGCTGTTTCGTCGCTACTTCGACGAGGCCGAGGCAACCGACACCCAGACATCCGCGAACATCACCGCGCTCACTCCAGAAAACTGACTGGCGCTCCCTAACGTGCGCGACGCAAGATCCGCGCCCTCTGCACGCGAATACGGCTGGTTGTCGCGCACCTGAGCGTTCACTATCGACCGCGACATGCGGGAAGTCGCCGATCGGATGCGTTCGTGAACGCTGAGGTGCGAAAAAGTAGGGACGACGTCCGCTGCAAACGCCTCTCGGCGAGTGGTCGCTCGAAGCGACAAATGGGGTGAGGCCCGGGGCTTGCCAAGCGAACGCCGTCGAAAGAGTCCAACGAGGTGCCTTCGCTGACTATTCCCCGCACGTCAGCTGTGTTCGGTGATCATCACGGCCATGGTGTTCGGCTCGAGTGCCTCGAAGATGTGCGGCACATCGCCGGGGTAGGCAACGTAGTCACCCGCGGCCAGTTCGACGGCCTCACCCATCGGCCCCACCATGGCCCGCCCGGCGCTGAGCACCACATGTTCGACGACTCCGGGCGAGTGCGGGTCCGATCGCCTCGGCTCACCGACGTCCGCGCTGATCAGATAGATGTCCCGTCGAGCGTTCGGTGGAGACGACGCCAGCAGCGTCGCCGTGTAGTCCGCCCTGTCCGACGCGAATCTCGGCCCCTCCCCCGCACGGATCAGGCGGACCGACTGCTTCGCGGGTTCGACCAGTCTGGAGAACGGCACGTCGAGCGTGACGCTGAGCGCCCAGAGGGTCTCGAGACTCGGATTTCCGGTTCCCGATTCCAGTTGCGAGAGAGTCGATTTGGCAATGCCGGCTCGGCGCGCGACTTCCGCCAGAGACAGGCCGACGCGGCGTCGTTCCTGCTGGAGAGCAGCAGCGATCGCCGCGATCGGTGGACCGGTATCCGCCATTCGTTCACTCCATCGGTACATACGTTTGATTTGACGAACAGCTTAACATCGTCCACTATAACGACCATGCGTTCGACATGGCGAACCCTCAGGGTTACGAGTTTCGGCGGGGTCAACATCCGCGACATCGCGTTGGTCTGCCTGGCCGACGCCCTGGTCGGGGCTTCGTTCGGTGCGATCTCCGTGGCCGCTGACCTGCCGTTGTGGCTACCGGTGGTGATGTCACTTGTGGTCTTCGCCGGGTCCTCGCAGTTCATCTTCGTCGGCATTCTGGCGGCCGGCGGAAATCCCGTTGCCGCCGTCGCCAGCGCGTTGCTCGCCAACATCCGACTGGTTCCGCTCGGCTTCTCCATCGGTGAGGTGTTTCGCAACGTCTCGCCGTTGAAGCGGCTACTCGGAACTCACCTCATCACCGACGAGGCAGTGGCCTTCAGCGTTGCCGAAAAGGACGAGGGCAACCGTCGAACAGCATTCTGGCTGTGCGGGATCGGACTGTTCGTCACGTGGAACATCGGCGTCGTGATCGGCACGCTCGGCGGCGGCGCGATCACCGATACCGCCGCACTCGGTCTCGATGCCGCATTCCCGGCGATCCTGCTGGGACTGATCATGCCTGCACTCCGAGACCGGGCCACCCGCAACGCAGCCCTCGTCGGAGCCTGCATTGCGCTCGTCGCATCGATGTTCCTGCCCAGCGGACTTCCCGTGCTCCTGGCACTGATCGCCGTCGTACCGGTCATGCTCTCCAATGCTCCTGTCACACAGAAGGAATCCGCATGAACCTCACGATTCCCCTACTCGCACTGGTCATCGGCACCTACGCGCTCCGCATCGCCGGCCCGGCACTCCGAACCCGAGTCACCATCTCACCTCGCATCGACAAGGTGATGACCACTGCCGTCGCCGTCATCTTCGTGGCACTGGTAGCCACATCGAGCCTCCTCGTGGGCAAGGACTTCGCTGGATTCGCGTTGCCCGCAGGAGTCGCTGTTGCCGCTGTACTGGCCTGGCGACGAGCGCCGTTCGTCGTCATCGTTCTCGCCGCAGCTGCCACTACTGCGGGACTTCGATGGGTCGGCGTCAGCTGAGTCTGCAAGACTGGGTTGGTGTCCGAGTCCCCTGTCCAGTCCGTCGACCGCGCGATCGAGGTGCTCGAATACCTTGCCGACCACGGTGAATCCGGCGTACAGGACGTTGCGGCGCACCTCGAGGTGCACAAGTCCACGGCTTTTCGCCTGCTCAGCGCACTGGAATTTCGCAGACTCGTCGAGCAACCCGGTGAGCGCGGCAAGTATCGCCTCGGCATCGGCCTGATCCGCCTCGCGACGTCCGTATCCACTCAACTGGACATCACCCGCATCGCCCGACCGATCCTGCAGGAACTCGCCGACACCATCGGCGAGACCGTCAACATCGCTGTGCCCGACGGCAACGTGACCGTCAATATCGATCAGGTCCGCGGCGGCTCGTCGATCATCAGTCACAACTGGCTCGGTGAGAGGTCGGCTCTGCATGCGACGTCGAGCGGGAAAGCCCTGATGGCGTACGACGACTCGCTCCTGAAGGCCGGCGTCGACGGTCATCTCGAACTGTTCACCGCGAACACCATCACCACCAAGGCCGATCTGCTCGACGAGATCGAGACGGTCCGTGCCACCGGAATCGCCTACGCGCGCGAGGAGTTGGAGATCGGACTCAACGCGACGGCGGCAACGATCCTGAGCTACGACGGTTCCGCGGTGGGTGCGATCACCGTCTCGGGTCCCGCCTATCGACTGGACGAGGACCGCCTGACGTCGGCGGGGGTATCCGTTCTCGATGCTGCGCAGCGCGTTTCGACGCTATTGGGCTGGTCCGGTCACGCGTGATCCGACCCAGTCCTGGAATGCCCTGATGTGATGCTCGGCGGGCACCAGCACGCCGCCGTCGCGATACATCCGTGACGACATCGCCGGCTGACACCGCTCGCACGCCTCGAAATCCTGCTCGTTGACGCGATGGAACAGCTCCACCGACTTGTCCATCGTCGCCGCACTGTGCGGATCTGCCACCACCGCAGGGGCATAGAGCCAATCGCATTCGACGACCGTCCGATCCGCGGACATCGGGAACATCCGATGGATGATGACGTGATCGGGAACCAGGTTGACGAACACCGTCGGCCTGATCGTGATCGCGTAGTAGCGGCGATCGCGATCCTCGCCCACCCCGTCCAGGGCGTCGAAGCCGTGGGAGCCGTCGACGGTGAATCCGGCTATGTCGCTGCCGAATTCGGCCCCGTGGCCCACGTACGTCTGCGCGGCCATGCCGTCGGCGAACTCCGGAAGCACCTCGGTGAGCTCGGGGTGAATCGTCGCACAGTGATAGCACTCCATGAAGTTCTCGACGATGAGCTTCCAGTTGGCCTTGACGTCGTAGACGATGCGACGCCCGAGGGCGAGTGATTCCATGTCGTACGAATCGATGGCACCCACACCCCCGAGCCGTTCGCGAACGTCGCCCTGCACCGTCTCCTCGAAGGACGGAGCCTCCTCGGCCACGCACACCCAGACGTACCCGAGCCATTCGCGGACGTGCACCTTACGGAGCCCGTACTCCACCCGATCGATCATCGGCATATCGATCAGGTTCGGAGCTGCGATCAGCTTGCCGTCGAGATCGTACGTCCATGCGTGATAAGGGCATTGAAAGTTTCGCCGCACCGTTCCCGACGCCTCGGTGCACAGTGTCGCGCCGCGGTGTCGACAGATGTTGAAGAACGCGGTCACACCGCCCTTCCGATTGCGGCTGATCAGGATCGACTCTCGACCGACCTGAATCGTGCGGAATTTTCCGGGTTCTCCGATGTCGTCCGATCTGATGGCACAGAACCACATCTGCTCGAAGATCTGCTCCTGCTCGCGGACGAAATATGCCGGATCGACGTAGGTGTCACCTCCCAACGTGGGAAGCAAGGTCGGCTCGGGATCCAACTCCGGCTCCAGCATCGTCATGCCGACACCACCTGGTCGGCAATCGATCGGGCGGGATCGAACAGCGCGATCGGATGCTTCGTCTCGCCGTCGATCGCGAGGTCCGCGAGGACTTCGCCGATGACGGGGACGAATTTGAAGCCGTGCCCCGAGAAGCCGCACGCCACTGTTACATTCGCGTGGTCCGGGTGCTTGGCGACAACGAAGTGCTCGTCGGGTGTCGTGGTGTACATGCACGTCTTCGCATCCTGATGCGGTCCGGACAGCGCCGGAAACGTGGTGACGATGCGCTGCTGCAGCCGAGCGATCTCCTCGGGATGCACTGTGCGATCGATGGTGTCGGGATCGCACGGCGTTCCGGCGCGGAAGAACGAGATCTTCACGCCGCCGCCCTCCCCGTCGATGGCCGGAAAGCCGTAGATCTGATCCGGCCCATCCCCGCAGATGTAGACGGGGTGGTGCGAGCTGTCGAAGGCCGCTTCACCCGACTCCGGGGTGATCCAGTGCATCACCTGCCGTTCGACCACCATCGGTACGCCGATCTCGGCGAGCAGCTTCGGTGCCCACGCTCCCGGTGAAAAAACCAGTGCACCAGCGGTGTACGTGCCGGCCACCGTGGTCACGGTCACCGAGGAGTCGGTGGATTCCCAACCGAGCACCTTTTCGTGGTAGCGCAGTTCGGCACCCGCAGCCTCGGCGAGATCGAGATGCGCGGCGACCGTCGTCTCGGGTCGCGCAATGCCCGCCTTCTCCTCGAAGAGTGCGAACTCGTCGGGCTGCAGCCGTACCGTCGGGAAGCGCCGCTGCGCTTCGGCAGGGTCGAGTACGTCGTGCTTCAGGCCCCACTTCTCCGATGCCAACAGACTTCCACCGAACGTGAGCCCGTCCGGCCGTCCCACGTAGAGGCCACCGGTTTCGGTGAACACGTCCCGTCCACTGTCCGAGGCGAGGTCGTGCCACAGTTCGTACGCGCGCAGGAGCAACGGTACGTAGGCCGGGTCCTCGAAGTACGACTGCCGGTAGATGCGGGAGCCACCGTGACTCGATCCCAGCGCATGCGCGGGTCCGAACTGGTCGATACCCAGCACCCGCTGTCCGCGTCGGGCGAGGTGACAGGCGGCGGCACTGCCCATTCCGCCGATGCCGAGGACGATCACGTCATAGGTCATATCAACACCTGATCTTGTTCATGTCGGGATCCACCAGCGGTTCGGCCATGACCGTCGCAGGTAGTAGGTCACGGAAGTACTGCACTGCAACGTGTTCGCCGGGTTGCAGCCCTGCCGGTAGCCACGCGTAGGCCACCGTCTTGCCGATCGTGTAGCCGTAGGCGGCACTGGTGACGTAGCCGGCCACGGTGCCGTCGATCAAGACCGGTTCCTTGCCCATCACCACGTGCGACGGGTCGTCCAACGTCAGGCAGGTCAACACCGGGCCGCCGCGTTCTTCCTGCAGCGCCGAGGCTCCGACGAAGTCGCCCTTGGCCTTTCGCACCGCAAACCCGAGCCCCGCCTGATACGGATCGTGTTCGGTCGTCATGTCGGTGCCCCACGACCGGTAGCCCTTCTCGAGCCGGAGGCTGTTGAACGCACTCCGTCCTGCGGCCACGACGCCGTGCGCCTGCCCGGCCTCCCACAGCGTGTCCCACAAGCGCAGTGCGGTATCGGCATCGGTGTACAGCTCCCAGCCGAGCTCGCCCACGTACGACAGTCGCAGCGCCAGGACGTCGACCCCGCCGACGTGAATGGTCCTGCCGTTGAAGTACTTGAGACCGGTATGCGAGATGTCTGCCGAGGTGAGCGGAGCCAGCACCTCCCGCGCCAACGGTCCCCACAGACCGATACAGGCGGTAGCACCGGTGATGTCGCGAACGTACACATCACTGCCGGCATGGCGCAGCATCCAGTCTTCGTCGAGCGGACCGTTCACTCCCACCTGGAATCGATCCTCGGCCACCCGCGCGACGGTCACGTCGCTGCGAACACCGCCGGTCTCGTCGAGCATCAGTGCGTAGGTGACGCTGCCGACCTTCTTGTCGAGCTGGTTGGTCGTCAACCTCTGTAGCAGTGCCAGCGCGCCGGGCCCGCCGACCTCGAGGCGTCGGAGCGGGGTCATGTCGTACATCGCCACGGCTTCGCGAGTGCGCCAGGCCTCGACGGCGCTGATCGGTGACCAGAATTTCGCCGACCAGGGCTCCCGTTTGGGTGCCTGCCACTGTTCCGGAAGTTGTTCGAGCAGAACACTGTTGGCTTCGTACCAGTGCGGTCGCTCCCACCCGGCACCGTCGAGGAACATCGCGCCGAGCTCCTGCTGACGACCGTAGAACGGGCTGACGCGGAGCGGTCGCGGTTCCACTTTCGGCTGCAGTGGATGGATGATGTCGTACACCTCGACGAAGTTCTGCGCACTGGTGCGCGCCACATTCGACGGCACCAGGTCGGTCTTCTCGAATCGGTAGAGGTCGCACTCGTGCATGTCGATCTCACTGTGCCCGGTGATCATCTGCTCGGCAAGCGATTTCGCTACACCGGCAGAGTGCGTCACCCAGATCGCCTCGGAAACCCACAGCCCCTGCACTTCTCGTGATTGACCGACGATCGGCGCGCCGTCCGGGGTGAAGGAGAAGATGCCGTTGAACGCGTGCTGAATCTTCGCTTCTCCGAGAGAGGGAAGGAGCTCGGTGCTGCGTTGCCAGGCGTCGGCGAAATCGGCCTCGGTGAACGGCATCGACGACGGCATGTTCTGTGCGGTCACGTTCTCACTGGAACCCAGGTCGCGGGAATCGACGGGCATGGGACGGTGATGATACGAGCCGATTCCCAGGTGGTCGCCGTGTTCGCGGTAGTAGAGCCGCTCATCCTGATGACGCAGAATGGGCAGAATCGCTTCGGTACGCGCTCGACGCGACGGCAGGTCCAACTCGGTCGTATGCGCGTACTGATGCGCCAGCGGCTGCAGGGGTACCCGCATGCCGAGGAGGTCACCCAGCTCCGGCCCCCAGAATCCGGCGCAGCAGACGACGATGTCGGCCTCGAACGTGTGCTCGCCCGCCCGCACGGCCGTCACTCGGCCGCTGCTCTGGTCGATCGACGTGACGTTCATGCCGCCGATGAAGCGCGCACCGCGGGCGGTGGCTTGCTCGGCCTGCGTCGCGCTGGCCTTCACGGCCTTGGCCAGCCCGTCGTCGGGGGTGTACAGGCCGGCGAGTATGCGGCCGCGCTCGAGCAGGGGGTAGAGCTCGAGGCACCGTTCGGCGTCCACCACCTCCGACTGCAGTCCCCAGGACGTGGCGAAGCCGTGGCGTCGATGCAGTTCGTCGACGCGCTCGGGCGTCGTCGCCACCTCGAGGCCACCGACGTCGAGAAAGCAGTCGAGGCTCTTGAACTTGGAGGCCGTGTAGGCCGCGAAGCGCGACATGGATCGGGAGGAATTGGTGGCGAAAACCAGGCCCGGCGCATGCGAGGTGGAGCCTCCGGTGAGCGGGAGTGGGCCCTTGTCCAGGACTGTCACGTCCGTCCAGCCACGTGCGGTGAGTTCGTCGGCGAGGCTGCAGCCGACGATTCCGGCACCGACGATCACAACCCTCGGGATGCTCGAGGACATGACACGCTCCTAGGGGGTGTACGTCGAGTTGATTTAGTTGCACAATACGAACTGCACTTCGTATAGCGCAACAGATTCACACGATCGAAACTCGAGCGTTCCACCGCCGCAACGGGGTGATCTCACGCTGGGTACAACACGAGCACTGCACACCCTCAGGTCCCCGGAGGCCCGACCATGACCGCAACGTTCTCCACCCGCGTCCTGCTCGACGTCGGTCGCGCCGAGGATCTCCCCGACGGCGAGGCCTTACGCGTCACCCCGGCCGGAGCACCGCCGATCGCGATCTTCAACGTCGAGGGTGAGTTCTTCGCCATCGACGACACCTGCACCCATCAGGACGCCTCACTGTCCGAAGGCTGGGTGGAAGGCTGCGCCGTCGAATGCCCGCTCCACACAGCATGTTTCGACCTACGCACCGGTGCTGCACTCGGCGCGCCCGCCAAGGTTCCGGTGCGAACGCACGCCGTACACGTCGAGGACGGGGTCATCCGCATCGCGGTCACCCCGTGAAATCGGTGACCGTGGTCGGGGCCTCGCTCGCAGGAGTGGCCGCGGCGCGGGCACTGCGCGATCAGGGCTTCGACGGCCGAATCACGATGATCGGCGACGAAGTGCACCTGCCGTACGACCGGCCGCCGCTGTCCAAGAGCTTTCTGCTCGGCGACGAATCCGCACTGCCCCTCGACATCGACGGCCTCGACGTCGAATGGCGTCTGGGTTACGCGGCGACCGGCCTGTCGGGAACCACGGTCTCGACCGCATCCGGGGATATCGGTGCCGATGCGGTGGTGATCGCAACGGGTGCCGCGGCCTGCCGCCTCCCCGGCACCGTCGGGATCGACGGAATTCATGTGCTCCGCAGCCTTGACGATGCCCGTGCGCTGCGGTCTTCGCTGTCCTCGGGAGTACGGGTCACGGTGGTCGGAGCCGGGTTCATCGGCAGCGAAGTAGCCTCCACTGCAGTCGGACTGGGCGCGTCGGTGACAGTTGTCGAGGCCTCGAAGACTCCGCTTGCCCGCGTGTTCGGTAGTGAGCTGGGCTCACTGATCGCCGGGTGGCATCGGAACGCCGGTGCGACACTACTGACCGGAGTATCGGTGGCCGGATTCGTCGTCGAGGCGGGCCGGGTGCGTGCGGTGGAATTGGCGGACGGTTCCATGATCGAGTCCGACGTGGTCGTCCTCGGCGTCGGCTCGATGCCGAACGTCGACTGGCTCGACGGATCCGGCTTGGAAATCCACGGCGGAGTGGTGACCGATCAGCGCGGTATCACCGCGAACCCGGCCGTCGTCGCCGTCGGTGACTGCGCTGCGGTGCGAGATGCCACCGGGGTGATTCGGCGCGACGAACACTGGACCTCCGCCGCCACCCGACCTGCCGTCGCCGTCGAAGCGCTCCTCACCGGTGGGTCCAAGAGATTCACCGGACTGCCGTACGTGTGGTCGGACCAATACGCCGCACGAATCCAATTCGCCGGACATCACGGACCCGACTGCGTCGCCGACATAGTCGAGGGCGACCCCGCCACCGGACCCTTCGTCGCGATCTACCGACGCGATGATCACCCCGTCGCTGTACTCGCGGTCTCCTCGCCGCGATCATTCGGCAAATGGCGCCGCCAGGTGGTCGATACCGCGAACCTGGTGACCTGAGCGTCCACAATTTCCCTCCGCCGACGGCATCGCGCTTCTCGAGCGAAATTGTGGACACTGACAACAGTTGGTCGATCCACTCCCGAACCGACTCCCCCGCCGCCGCTCACCCGCTCCCCAAGTCCACTCGATGTGACATTGACCCCCGAAAAGGCCACCGAATGTCACATTGAGTACCCACCAACGGGAACAATGGTGACGGAATACGGGAATCGATTGTCGACTTTGGGAGCAGCAATGACCGCGCTGGATGCAGTACGACGACGTTGGCCGAAGACGATGCCGTTGCAGCCGCTGCCGTCGGAGTCGTGGGCCAAGCAGGAGCCCACCTGGAAGGGTGCGAATCCGCAGGTCATCGAGTCTGCTTTGAAGCGTGCGAAGACACGGACCTCCGGCAACTGGTTCGTGTTCGCTGCCAGTCGCGACGTCAAGGCCGACAAGCCGTTCGGCCGTTATGTGGGCACCACCGAATTGGTGGCTTGGCGTGACTCTGCAGGCAAGGTCCACATCGGTCCTGGTGCGTGCCCGCATCTCGGTGCAGCGTTGGACACCGCGAAGATCGAGTGCGACACGTTGGTCTGCCGCTGGCACGGTCTCGCGCTCGGGCCGAAGGGCAAGCCCGGTTGGCGTCCGGTTCCCGCATTCGACGACGGGGTTCTGGTGTGGGTTCGGCTCGACGAGCTCGGCGGTGAGGAGCCGACGCCCGTCCCGGTGGTCCCGATTCGACCGCCTGCCTCGACCGCCATCGCCGGTGTGGTCACTCTCGTCGGCAAGTGCGAGCCCGACGACATCATCGCCAATCGACTCGACCCGTGGCACGGCGCGTGGTTCCACCCGTACTCGTTCGCTCGGCTGAAGGTGGTCAGCGCGCCGACCGAGATCGATGTACCCGAGGAAGATGATCGTTTTCTGGTCGACGTGACCTTCCGCGTCAGTCGCGGCATCGGAGTTCCGGTGCGGGCCGAGTTCGTCTGCCCCGGTCCCCGCACCATCGTCATGCGCATCCTCGACGGCGAAGGAGCGGGAAGCGTCGTCGAAACGCATGCGACGCCTCTGGCCCCCGCAGCCGACGGCACGCCCCGCACCGCCGTCATCGAGGCCACGATCGCGAGTTCGGATCGTCCGGGATTCCAGATGGCGCGCAAGGCATCCGGTCTCCTGCGGCCGGCGATGAACTTCACCGCTGCACGTTTGTGGAAGGACGATCTCGACTACGCCGAGCGACGCTACGAGTTGCGTTCGCAGGGCCGGGCCTGATCTAGCCTTCGACAAACTCGGCGAGTTGTGCAATGACGGTGCCCCAGCCGTCGTGGAAACCGTACTCCTCGTGCATCTTTCGGTCTTCTTCGTTGCGGTGCATCACGTGGGCGTGGTACTCGGTTCCGTCGGGGTGGTCGGAGAGGGTGATCACAGCGGTCATGAACAGCTGCGGCGCCGGCCGCCACCCTTCGACGAGCGAGTTGGTGAACACGATGCGCTCACCGTCGTCGACGGCCAGGAAGCAGCCGTCGATATGGGGCTCGTAGGGACCGCCGGATTCGCTCATCGAGGTCCGGAATGCGCCACCGGGCTTCGGATCCCAACCGTCGACGCGACACAGCGCAGGCGCGGGAATCCACCATTTCTCGAACTTCGACGGGTCGGTCCACGCACTCCAGACTGCTGCGCGTGGAGCCTTGATGACTCGGGAGATGGTCAGATCCAGAGCCGGATCGATCGATGTCATTGCGGTTCACTTTCATTCGAGGTGTGGGTGACGAAGTCTTCGAGGCGATCCGTCCGGGATTCCCAGACGGCCCGTTGTTCCTGCAGCCAGTGACCCGCAGCATCCAGGTTGGATCGCTCGATCGTGCACGCACGTACCCGGCCGACCTTGCGCGTACGGATCCAGCCACTGCGCTCGAGCAGATGAATGTGTTTCATGAACGACGGCAGAGTCATGTCGAACGGTTCGGCAAGCTCGCCCACGGTGGCCGGTCCGGATCCCAACCGGCTCAACACAGCCCGCCGGGTCGGGTCGGCCAGTGCCTGAAACACATCGTCGAGAACAGTCGAATACTGAGCCATAAGGCACACTATCTCGCAGGCAATACTAAGCGCAAGAGCTAAGTATGTGAACAAGCTGCTGCGATCACGACCCCTACTGCGCCGCAGCACTATTGGACCTGAAAAAATTCTGAGAACCTTCGAGAAACCTCTTGGCACTCTCGGGGTCGGAGTGCTAATTTCTGTTCTGCACAGTTGAGGAGCGACTCACCACAGGGGTGAGCGCATCTGGGTACAGGAGGTGGTTGCTGTGCTTCGTTTCGATCCGTTCCGTGATGTCGATTCCCTCACGTCGGCAATGCTGGGTGCCTCTTCCGGTTCGGACCGCGCCCCGCGATTCATGCCGATGGACCTCTACAAAGTCGACGACCACTACGTGCTCAGTGCCGATCTACCCGGCATCGACCCCGGATCCATCGATGTCGACGTCGACCGCGGTACGTTGACGCTCACCGCTCATCGATCCACCCCGGAAAGCACTGGTGTGCAGTGGATTACCTCGGAGCGATTCGCCGGCACGTTCCGTCGCCAGGTCTCTCTCGGTGACGGCGTCGATACCGAGCGCATCTCCGCGGCGTACGACAACGGCGTTCTGTCCATCACCATTCCCCTGGCCGAACGCGCGAAACCGCGCAAGATCGACATCACACACGCCGAGCAGAAGTCCATCGAACACGAGACGGCCTGAATCGAACCGACCACGACACGGCAGTGGGGGTGATGCACTATGCAATCCGAGGCGGTGATGTGGACGGAATCGACCGACCGTGAGCGCTGGTGGCGCACGGTGGTGGGCGTCGAGACGAGCATGAGGGAATGCTCGACGGCAGATGTGCTCGATCAGTGTCGAGCCGAGCCTCTCGACGACGATCTCTACCCGCACACACAGCACGCAGCCTGACGAGAAGGGCCGGCACCGAACACTCGGTGCCGGCCCTTTTCATCGGAAGATCTACAGGGACAAGAAAAGAACGCACTCGATGGATCGACCACGTAGTCCGCGAACGGCGGGCACTCGGCGAATCCGTGTCGCACATACAACCTGCGGGCGGCGGCGAAGTAGTCCTGAGTTCCCGTTTCGAGGCTCACCCGCCCGTACCCGCGTCGACGCGCGTCGTCGAGAACATGAACGAGCAGACTCGACGCCACACCGCGGCCCCGCGCCGCCCCCGTGGTCCGCATCGACTTCAGCTCACCATGATCGGGTGAAAGCTCCTTCAAGGCAACGATTCCCAGCAGTGCGTCCGCCTCCCAGGCAGTCCACACGGTGACGTCCGATCCGCGCAGGCCCGACAGATCGAGGGCGTGCACACTCTCGGCAGGCGAGGTGGCGTGCATGTCCGCGAGATGCTCGGTGAGCAGCGCATGCACGTGCGGACGCGACAGATCGTCGACCTCGATCCGCATGCCGGAACTCACCTGTTCATGAGCCTCTCGATGGCGTCGAACATCTTGAATCGTCCACTCGTCGGAACTGTTTCGATGTCGTGACCAGTGATGCCCCAGCTCGCCAACAGTGTGTTCGCGGCCTGCAGCCCGGTGGTGGCTGCACGTTCCATCAGCGCGACCGGCAGATCGATACGGATGCCGTCGCCCGCCAGTACCAGTGCGGGTTCGGGGGTACGGACGGTCGGCCGCTCGGCGAACGCACCGAGGCCGAACATCGGGCAGTCGTCGCGCCACTCGGATCGCTCGGCAATCACTTCTGCGGCAGCGGTTTCCGGATAGATCTCGTGCATCCGATCCATCAGCTGCTGCCGGGTGACCTCCTCGGAGTCCTCGGCGGCGTAGGCGTGCAGTTCGACGACGGAGCCACCGGTGCGGGCAGCCCACTGCGCGGCCTCGTCCTCGAATCGTTCGAGCACGCTGATGTTGTCGATCGGGGGCATGCCTCCGGTGCCGATGAAGGCGGGGCGGTCGGCGTTGACGGCCTTGCTCAACCAGACTCGGTGAACCAGGAACGGCGGTGTATTCTGCAGCGCCGCAACCTGTTTGCGCCAATCGGGCGTACCCAGCTCGGGTGACTGCTCGAGCACTTGCTGCAATCCGGCGATGTCGGTGGCGAGCACCACCGCGTCGGCGTCGATGATGCCGCCTGCGTCGACGCGGAACTTTCGCAACCCACCGCGGCTGATCTCGCCGCACGGAGTGGACGTTCTGATGTCGACTCCGAGCCCGGTGAGGTACTCCCCCAGCGGGTCCCACAGAGCCTGCGGATACGGGTCGCGTGGAACGTCGAAGATCAGGCCCTCGGAGGAGCCGAGGAAGTAGATGTGGAACATCATGGCCAGTTCGGCGGCAGACATCTTCTCGGGATCGGCGAAGAAGCTTCGGGAGAACACGCCGAACGCCAGATGCCGTGCTGCCTCGGGAAAGTTGATGTTGCGCAGAAACTCTGCGGCCGGAGTGGTATCCAGCTCGTCGAACGTCTTCGGCACACTTACCGTCATCAACGGCAGTGCCGCGATGCCGTTGAGGTCGGTGAGATCCTTCCACCGGAACGTCGGGCTGCGCTTGACGAACGCGAATGCATTGAGTGGCGGCGTATCGGGCAGGCCTTTGAATCCGTCGATCCGGCCGTCGCCGTCGATCAGCGGGTAATCATCGACCGGGCGCAGCCGAGCCAACTCGGGGTCGGTGCGGCGGAGCAGGTTTCGGAGGTTGTAGTACTGCCGAAAGAACGCGTGGAAGCCTCGGCTCATGGTGGCGGGCGAGCCGTCCTCGAGCGTCGTGTCCCAGCCGCCGACGCGGCCACCGAGGTAGCTTTCGCGTTCGACCACGTGCACCTTCACGCCGCGCTCGGCCAGTGCGGTCGCAGCACTCAGGCCCGCGATTCCCCCGCCGACCACCACCACGTGCGGGACGTCCGCCAGCTGACCGGCATCGGAATATCCCTGCGCCGCAGCATGGGTGACCTTCTTGGAGTCGGTCAACGCTCTTCCTCCGTGGGACGAGAGCCGAGGAACGTGTGCACCACACCGTTCTGCCAACCGGTCATGGTCTCTCTGGCTACGCCGGTGTAGCCGGCTCGCTGCATCCGACGCATGAAGGCCGAGGCACCGTCGAAGGTCACGACACTGCGCCACAGGTGCCGGTACAGGGTGGCGTCGCGCGTCGCCAGCCAGCCCAGCGGAATGATGATGCCCCAGCTCACCACGTTCCAGGAGATCCTGGCCCGTAGCGAATCGTGCACCGAGTACTCGTGGAACGCGATGGTCGAGCCCGGACGCAGCAGTGACAGAAGCGATTTGAGCTCCGTATCGGGGGCGTCCACATTCCGGATGAGGTAGGCGGCGAGAATCGCGTCGAATGGACCGTCCACCCCGTTGATCGCCAGATCTTCGACGCGTGAGTGCACGAACGTCACGTTCGACGGCCAGTCCTTGCTCCGTGCGACCTCGAGCATCTCGGCGGACGCGTCGGCGGCGACGATCTCGGCATGCGGCGCGGCTTCGAGCAGCGCTGCAGTGGATGCGCCGGTGCCGCAACCGATGTCGAGCAGACGCAGACCGGAACCGAGGTTCGGGATCCGTAGGCGCTTGGCCGACTTGAGCAGGTGTTCGTGGTAACCGGGGTTCGCTCCGACGAGTCGGTCGTACGCCTTGGCGCCGACATCGAATGCTCCGGGAACTTCGTTGCGCGGCAGTCCGCCCTTACCGACCTTCACAGTGCCTCTTCCTTGCTCACGCGGGCCGAGGGCCCACCCTGGACCGATACGACATCACCGTGCTGCAACTGCCGTCCGCGCCGCACATCGACGTCCCCGTTGACGCTCACCAGTCCGTCGGCGATGACGCCCTTCGCCTCGGCACCGGATTCGATGAGGTTGGCGAGCTTGAGGAACTGACCCAGTCTGATCGATTCGTCGCGGATGGGGACATCGTGTGCGTCGGACATGTCTCCATCCTGTACTAGCGAGCCGTTCGCTGCTACCAACCGGTCACATCGACGAACGGAACCGGCGCAACCGCAGGCTGTTGCTCACCACGAACACCGAGGACAACGCCATCGCGGCACCGGCGAGCATAGGGTTGAGCAGGCCCGCAGCGGCCAGCGGCACGGCAGCGACGTTGTAGGCGAAGGCCCAGAACAGGTTGCCCTTGATCGTGCTCAGTGTGCGTCGGGAGAGCCGGATGGCGTCGCCCACTGCCCGCAGATCACCGCGCACCAGCGTCAGGTCGCTGGCCTCGATCGCCACATCGGTGCCGGTACCCATGGCAAGCCCCAGATCGGCCGTGGCCAGCGCGGCCGCGTCGTTGATGCCGTCGCCGACCATCGCCACGACCTTGCCCGACGCCTGCAACTCGCGGACGGCATCGACCTTGCCCGTCGGCAGGACGCCTGCGATGACATGGTCGATTCCCACCTCGGCGGCGATCGTGCGCGCAGCGGCCTCGTTGTCTCCGGTGAGCATGACGGGCGTCAGTCCGAGTGCCCGTAGTTCCGCGACGGCCTGCTTCGACGTCGGCTTGACCGAGTCGGAGACCACCAGCACTCCGCGAGCCCTGCCGTCCCAGCCGAGCGCGACGGCGGTGCGGCCCTGCCGTTCGGCGGTCTCGAATGCATCGGCCAGTTCCGACGGCAGCGGCATCGACCAGTCGGCCAACAGTGAACGACGGCCGATCACCGCAGCGCGACCGTCGACGACACCCTGCACTCCGAGGCCGTCGAGGCTGGTGAATTCCTCGACGGTCATGGACTGTGCCGAACCCGCGATGGCGCGGGCGATGGGGTGCTCCGAACCCGACTCCAGTGCCGCCGCCACGGCACAGACCACGTCCTCGTCCTCGCCGTCGGCCACGTGCACCGACTGCAGGGTCATCTCCCCGGTCGTGACGGTGCCGGTCTTGTCGAGGACGACGGTATCGACCCGGCGCGTGGATTCGAGGATCTCCGGGCCCTTGATCAGGATGCCGAGCTGCGCCGCCCGTCCGGTGCCGACCATCAGTGCGGTGGGTGTGGCCAATCCGAGCGCGCACGGGCACGCGATGATGAGCACCGCGACTGCAGCGGTGAACGCGCCTGCCGCGGAACTGCCTGAACCGAGCCAGAATCCGAGAGTCGAGACCGAGATCGCGATGACGATCGGCACGAAGATCCCGGAGATGCGATCGGCCAAGCGCTGCGCCTGCGCCTTGCCGGTCTGGGCGTCCTCGACGGCCTTCGCCATCTGGGCGAGCTGAGTGTCGGCACCGATTCGCTGTGCTCGCACGGTGATTCGGCCGCCCACGTTGAGCGTCGCACCGACCACGGCGTCGCCGACGCCGACTTCCTCGGGCACGGATTCGCCGGTCAGCATCGATCGGTCGACGGCCGAGGATCCACTCTCGACGGTGCCGTCGGTGGCCACCTTCTCGCCAGGACGAACGACGAACACATCGCCGACGGCCAACTGCTCGATCGGAATCTGTTGTTCCTTATCGTCTTTCAGTACAGCAACTGTCTTGGCACCGAGGTCCATCAGGGCGCGCAACGCCGCACCGGCCTGGCGCTTGGATCGGCTCTCGAACCATCGTCCGGCCAGAATGAAAGTGGTCACGCCCGCCGCGGCCTCGAGATAGATGTTGCTCGCCCCGTCCATTCGAGCGATCGTGAACTCGAACGGATGCGTCATGCCGGGCGTGCCTGCGGTACCGAAGAACAGTGCGTACAGCGACCACCCCAACGCCGCGAGGGTGCCCATGCTGACGAGGGTGTCCATGGTCGAGGTGCCGTGCCGCAGGTTGGTCCATGCGGCGCGGTGGAACGGCAGCGCGCCCCACACGACCACGGGTGCGGCGAGGGTCAACGACAACCACTGCCAGTTGGTGAACTGCAACGCCGGAATCATCGCCATTGCGATCACCGGCACGCTGAGCACCGCCGAGACGATCAATCGCTGCTTCAGTGGGTCGGTCGGAAGCTCGTCGTCCGGTTCGGCCGCGGGCAGAGTGGCGGTGTAGCCGGCCGACTCGACGGCCGCGATGAGGTCTTCGGTGGCCACGCCGTCACTGGTGACGCGCGCCTTCTCGGTGGCGTAGTTGACCGTCGCCGATACCCCGTCGAGCTTGTTGAGCTTGCGTTCGATGCGGTTGGCGCACGAAGCGCAGGTCATGCCGCCCAAGATCAGTTCGGTTTCCTGGCTCATGCCTGTCCCTCCTGTACCTCGATGGTGAATTCGGCTGTGTGCACGACGCCCCCGTGCTGGAAGTCCAGATAGAGCGCGTACGTCCCCGCGGTCGGCGCGGAGACGGTGAAGTCGACCGTCGGCCCCGGTGGCCCGTCCTCGGGGTGAACGTGCAGGTAGGCGAGGTCGTCGGCGCGTAGGGCCACCAGGTGTCCGTAGGCACCGAGGTACGGCTCGAGGTCGGTGACCTCGCGACCGTCCTGCTCGATCGTCAGGGAAACGGTGGAGTTCGTCCCCGCGGTGACCGCACCGGCGAGCGTCACGTCGTAACCGTCGACCCTCGATGTCACATTCGGTGTACTCAGGGGCTGCGGCCGATAGTCGCCGGGAACGGTCAGCTCCGCTCCCAGGGTGATGTTCTCGCCACCGGCCGGGGTGAAGTCGGCGAACAGACGATAAGGCCCGGGCCGGGTGAGATCGAGAGCCGTCGACCATGTTCCCGACGCGTTGCGCGTCGGATGTACGTGCTGGAAGTCGGTCAGGTCGCGCCGAACGACGATGAGGTGCAGTTCCTCGGTGTGCATGACGTCGTAGTCGATCAGCGCCGCCCCGTCCGGTCCGCTGATCGTGAAGGCGACCGGTACCTCGGGTCCGGACTCGGTGACGGAACGATCGAGAGACAGTGTGTAGCCGTCCTGGGTGGCCTGCAGCCCGGCAGGCACTGCGGCCGGTGCGGCCGTCTCGTCGTGCGCGTCGTGGCCGGTGTGTGACGCGGCTGCGGTCGCCTGGGCGTCGGGTCCGATCTTGTCCCCGACGAACAGCGCCGCCAGGAACAGGAACGCGATCCCGACGACAAATCCGAGGAGTTTGGTTGGTGCGTCGAGTTCCTGCCGTTCCGAGTTCACAGCACTACCCTACCCCCCCAGGGTATCTAGGCGGTAGTTCCGAGTGCCAACTTGTAGCCGACGTGGGAGTCGACGAAGCCGAGACGGGTGTAGAAGCGATGGGCGTCGGTTCGACTGGCGTCGGAGGTCAGCTGCACCAAAGCGCACCCACGCCGCTCGGCTTCCGCGATCGCCCACCTGATCAGCGCACCGCCGAGTCCCCGGCCACGCCACCGCGCGTGCACCCGAACCGCTTCGATCTGCGCCCGCAGTGCGCCCCCTCGCGCCAGCCCCGGAACGAGGGTCAACTGCAGCGTTGCCACCACCGCGTCACCGTGCACCACCACTACCTGCAGGTTTCGGGGGTCCGAGTAG
This sequence comes from Rhodococcus sp. 15-2388-1-1a, assembly GCF_002259145.1. Classification (NCBI taxonomy): domain Bacteria; kingdom Bacillati; phylum Actinomycetota; class Actinomycetes; order Mycobacteriales; family Nocardiaceae; genus Rhodococcus; species Rhodococcus sp. 15-2388-1-1a. The sequence continues at coordinate 92,630 of NZ_NPFP01000018.1, forward strand.
ATGTCCTCGAACGCGGCGCGATACCGATCCATGACGTCGGCGGACTCCCGCGTGACACCCAGCGGGTCGTCGACCAGCAAGGCCACGATCGATTCCAGGTCCGACGCCACCGCCTCACGCACAACGCACGTCGACCCGTCGGGCAGGTCGAATTCCATCGATGTCATTTGGGGTCGAAAAGCCATGCGTACGACGGTAAATGACGCGGTTTGTAACGCGAACGACCCGACCGACGAAATCCCGGGTAACCCACTGGCAACTGCAGTCGGGAAAATCGGTTCGGGCCGTGAGCGATGGGGATCGAAAACATGAATGTTGGCAAGTCGAAGCGTGCGCGCGTTGCGTTGAGCGCGTTCGCGATCGGAGCCCTCGGTGCCGGAGTAGTCGTCGCCGCACCGTGGTCGACTCCGTCCACGACCACCGAAGCATCGATCGAACTGGTCTCGACGGCCACCTGCTACGACATGGTGAGCATCGCGATCGGCGGCCGCGGCGACACCCCGCGCGAGGGCGTCAAGTGGCTCACCACCCCCGAGGGCGAGCGGCTCCCCGCAGCGATGTCCGGTGACTACTCCAGCGACTGGATCGACCAGGCCGTGCGCGCCCCCAACAACGGCAACGTGGTTCCGGACTCCTACGCCGCGGTGTACGTCGAGTACCCGGCCGACCTGGCGAGCTACGAGAACGCCGTGCAGACCGGCGTCACCAACTCGCAGACCATCATGAGGACGATCTCGGCGTCCTGCCCCGACACCAGATTCGCCATCGTCGGCTACAGCGAGGGCGCAGACGTTGCCCGCCGCACCGCGATGGAGGTCGGCAACCAGGTTGTGTCCGCGGACGGCACCTACGGAATCGTCGACCCCAACCAGGTCGTCGGTGTCGTCATCTTCGCCGACGCAGGCCGCGTCGCCGGTGAGGGCCCGTTCCCCGGAGCCGAGAACCCGTTCGGTAACCCGGACGGCTTCGACACCCAGTACCAGAACGGCAACAACGCGGTCTCCGGCCAAGGCGCACTCCCCGGTACGTCCGGCGGATTCGGCGCACTCGACGGCCGAGTGGCGTCCTTCTGCTCCGACGGCGACCTCACCTGCGCACTCCCCGCCAACACGTCACTGATTCACCTGGCCGCCAACGTCGGTCGCCAGGTCAACGCCGACGCGCTGCAGAACGAGAACCTCACTCCCGCCACCGGTGCAGATCTCGCACTGGCCCTGGGACGCATCGCAGTCAACGCCTTCAACGAGATCGCATCGCAGCCCAACTGGATGCAGAGCGACGAGACGTTCCTCGACGTGCTGATCAAGGTCTCCGAGCCCGACTACAAGCCCGGCTCAGTGACGACCCCCGTCTCGGCGAAGGTCGACGGCGAACAGGAGCCGATCGAGACCGGTCAGATGGTCGACCTGGTGTACCTGCCGCAGAAGATCTTCAAGGAGATCACCGGCTTCATCTCCTCGAACCAGAACACGATCCCCGTCGTGATGAACGACCCGTACGGCCTCACCCTGGCACCCGGATCGGGACACCACTTCGACTACTGGCGCGACGCCGATGCCGCCAACGGCAAGCCGCTGACCTCGGTGCAGTACGCCGCGGCATGGCTGACCGAACTGGCGGAGGAAGCCAATCGGGGCGAGCCGGTGAAGACCAAGGCAGTTCAGGAGAAGGCCGGACGCGCAGCGATCGAAACGATCGTCGCACCGGTGACCACGTCGGCAACGGCAACTCCGAAGGCCACGACGACCGCCCCGGCAACCTCGACCCCCGTCGTGACGACCACCGTTCCGGCTGCACCCGCACCCGTCACCACCGCCGAGACGCCGGCACCCGCCGTCGTCACGACGACCCCCGAGTGCACGATCCCCGTCGAGGGTGAGACGCCGGTCGAGGGAGCACCGCCGGTCTGCGTCACCGCGACCGACACGGCTGCCGAGACAGCTCCGGAGACCGTCGTTCCGACCACGACGACGGCAGTCCCGGCACCCTAGGTGAACGGAACTTCGTAGCCCGCTACGAGGTTCCGCTCATGACGGCAGACCTGCGCATCAGAAGCGCGCAGGCACCCGTCACCACTGCTACGACCACGAGCCCGACCACCGATAGCATCAGGTGGTCGGGCTCGCTTGTGCGCGAGATGACCGATTCGTCCATGGACAACGACGGTTCGTAGCTCGCGGAATACACCACGACTGGCAGAGTCATGGTGAACAGCACAGGCAGTGAGAGCGCCAGAGAGCCCGGCGACGTCGCGAGAGCCGACACCACCACGTACGCGGCGACCAACGGCAGGGCGAATTCCGATCCCGTCGGCACCTCGGCATAGCCCTCGATCACGCCCGCAACGGCGATGACGAACAGCCCGCCCAGCCCGATGTACAGCTGCGGCCAGCGGTAGCCGAGGCCCGCTCCGACGATCAGCAGACCCACGCTCAGAGCCAACTGCGCACTGTCACCGGCAGCGAAGCCGAACGAGCCGATCCCAGCCGACGATGACGCGAACAGGACCAGCAGCAGCCGTCCGTTGCGCCCGGGCAGAAGGAACGACGCCAGCAGCGCGATGGCCGTCATACCGGCAAGTGCACCGAGCCAGACGGCATCCCCACTGTCGTGGCCGCCGGCAATCCAACTCAGAACACCGGCAGCCACAGGCAGCGGAAGGCCGACCAGCAGAGTCCGCCGGGTCTCGTACGGCTGTAGTTCTTGATTGCGGTACGCCAGGAACAGTGCGATCGCCGCGGCCGAGGCCACGATCACCATGACGATCGCCCGCTCCGGAACCACTGCGTCCTCGGCACCGACGACATCCCACACGAACACGGGACCGTCGTCGGCTTGCAGCAGGGCATCCAGCGCTTTACCGAGAAGACCGGCTCCGATAGCGGCGACGACCAGCGATGCCTGCGCACCGCGATGTCGCCCCGCCAGTAGGGCGGACGCGCCGAGCAGTGCGCCTGCTCCCACTGCGCCGGCCCAGTCTCCGAACATTCCGGTCACCATGCCGACTGTCCGGAACACGACGACCAGTACTGCTCCGATCGCCACGACGAGCACACCCCGCGCACTCGAACGTGCGAGCACGACGCTCACCAGGCAGGCGGTCAGTGCGAGGACAGTGAGCCCGTTGACGATCGTTGCCGGTGAACCGAATTCGGCCGTGCTGCTCAGCAGGGAGTCGAGCGGTCGGACATCACTGATCGCATAGCCGACGACGACGCCGGCGAGGATCATCGACAGTACTTTCATACTGCCGATCATGCCGTCAGCCGAACTTCACTCCCTGTGCCAGGGGCAGTTCGTTGGAGTAGTTGACCGTGTTCGTGGCCCGCCGCATGTAGGCCTTCCATGCGTCCGAACCGGATTCGCGGCCCCCACCGGTTTCCTTCTCGCCGCCGAAGGCTCCGCCGATCTCGGCGCCGGAGGGTCCGATGTTGACGTTGGCGATGCCGCAGTCCGAGCCGGCAGCGGACAGGAAGCGCTCCGCCTCACGCAGGTCGGTGGTGAAGATCGACGACGAAAGACCCTGCGGCACATCGTTGTGCAATGCGATCGCCTCGTCGAGAGTCTCGTACGTCAGCACGTACATGATGGGCGCGAACGTCTCGTGCTTGACGATGTCGGTCTGCGCGGGCATCCTCACGATCGCGGGTTGAACGTAGAACGAGTACTCGTCGACCACGTTCACTCGCTCGCCGCCGACCACGACCGTTCCGCCGTCGGACACCGCCGCCTCGAGAGCCTTCTGATACCCCGCGAATGCGGTGGCATCGATCAGCGGACCCACCAGAGTGTCACTGGCCAAAGGAGATCCGATCGAGAGCGTCTCGTAGGCCGCGACCAGCTTGCCGACCAACTCGTCCGCGACGGAGGAATGCACGATGACGCGTCGGAGCGAGGTGCACCGCTGCCCTGCCGTCCCGGCGGCCGAGAACACCAGACCACGCGTGGTCAGATCGAGATCGGCCGACGGCGTCACGATCGCTGCGTTGTTTCCGCCGAGTTCGAGCAACACTCGGCCGAATCGCTCGGCGACACGCGGTGCGACGGCACGTCCCATCCTCGTCGAGCCGGTTGCCGAGACCAACGCAACCCGCGAATCGTCCACCAGCGCTTCGCCGGACGCGCGATCACCGATCACCAGCTGCGCGATCGTGGGGTCCACTCCGGCTGCGGCGGCGGCGCGCTCGAACAGCGCCTGCACTCCGACGGCCGTCAGCGGAGTCTTCTCCGACGGCTTCCAGATGACCGTGTCTCCCGCGACAAGAGCGAGAGCGGTGTTCCAACTCCACACCGCAACAGGGAAATTGAACGCGGTGATGACGCCGACGACACCGAGCGGATGCCACTGCTCCATCATGCGATGCCCGGGCCGTTCGGTGGCGATCGTGTTGCCGTACAGCTGACGCGAGAGTCCGACGGCGAAGTCGCAGATGTCGATCATCTCCTGCACCTCACCGAGGCCCTCGGAGACGATCTTTCCGGCCTCGATGGACACCAGCGCGCCCAGATCCTCCTTGTGTACGCGCAGCAGTTCACCGAGTCCCCGGATCACCTGACCACGTACGGGAGCCGGCACCTGCGACCACGACACGAACGCGGTGCGAGCATCGGCGACGACGGTCTCGACATCGGCCGCCGAGGCCGACGCCAGCGACGCCAGGTTCCCACCGGTGATCGGCGAGCGCGCGATGATCGCGTCCGGTCCCGCGGGGGCGTCGAGCGCGATCGTGGCACCCAGCCGGTCGAGGATCGCGCGAGTGCGCACACTCAACTCGTCGTGGGTGATGGATGCAGACATGCGCGTACACCTTCCGTGAAGAGAACCGAACTGTCGGAGATCAGCCTACCGATGACGGTCACAACCGTATAATTTCCTGTCATATGGACTTGCTTACGGAATTTTAACGCGTATGTTCGACCTCATGACGCAAGTATTACAGCGCACAGGCGCGACCATCGATGCCTCGACGGTCCGCGAGGTGATCGGCGAGCACCTACTGGCCGACGGTTTCGAGCTGGTTCTCGACCTCGATGCCTCGACCGGCTCCACACTGGTCGACGCCAGGGACGGCACCCGCTACCTCGACCTGTTCACGTTCTTCGCGTCCAACGCGCTGGGCATGAACCATCCCGCCCTGATCGACGACCCGGAGTTTCGGGCCGATCTGATGCAGGCGGCGATGAACAAGCCGAGCAACTCCGACATCTACACCGTGCCCATGGCCCGATTCGTCGACACGTTCGCGCGGGTCCTCGGTGACGCTCGCCTGCCCCACCTGTTCTTCGTGGAGGGCGGCGCATTGGCGGTGGAGAACGCGTTGAAGGTGGCGTTCGACTGGAAGTCACGCTGGAACGAACGTCATGGTCTCGACCCGTCACTGGGCTCCCAGGTGATGCACTTCGAGCATGCGTTCCACGGGCGCTCGGGCTACACGATGTCGCTCACCAACACCGACCCGAACAAGGTTGCCCGCTTCCCGAAATTCGACTGGCCGCGCATCCCGTCCCCGTTCATCCGATCCGACGCGAACATGGACGAACTCGAGGACGCATCGTTGGCGGCGGCTCGGGTGGCGTTCGAGGCCAATCCGCACGACATTGCTTGTGCCATCATCGAACCCATCCAGGGCGAGGGTGGAGATCACCACTTCCGGCCCCGCTTCCTGCAGAAGCTGCGGGAGCTCTGCCACGAGTTCGACGCACTGTTCGTGATGGACGAAGTGCAGACCGGAGCTGGAATGACCGGTACCGCATGGGCATTCCAGCAGCTCGACGTCGTCCCCGATGTCGTGGCCTTCGGCAAGAAGGTTCAGGTCTGCGGCGTCATGGCCGGCGGTCGCGTCGACGACATCGACGACAACGTCTTTGCTGTCAGCTCCCGCATCAACTCCACGTGGGGTGGCAACCTCACCGACATGGTGCGGTCGCGTCGAATCCTGGAAGTCGTCGAATCCGAGAAGCTCATCTCTCGTGCCGGTGAACTCGGAGCTGTACTGCTGAACCAGTTGCAGGAGTTGGCAACTCGACACACGATTGTATCCGAGGTCCGTGGCCGCGGTCTGATGTGCGCCTTCTCCCTACCCGACGCCTCCACCCGCGACCGCGTGATCGAGCTGTTGCGTACCGAGGAACATGTACTGGCGCTCGGCTGCGGCGATGCGGCAGTGCGATTCCGACCTGCACTGACCATCACCGAAGCCGAACTGACACAGGCAGTCGACTCCATCGACCGGGTGCTGAGCATGCTCTAGCGCTCGGGCTCGATGTCCTTCTGCACCAACTGAATCTGTGACGTCGGAATGACACCGGGACGAAAGTAGAAGTTCTCCGGCGACTGCACGAGATCACCGTCTTCGACGCCACTGACTTCCCAGACATCGACCGGTCCACCGGTGTTGTTCATGCCCACGAACCAGTCACGTTCCCACACATCGGCCGCCAGAAAGCAACCTTCCTGCTCGGGCCGGTGGCTACCGGCAATACCGCGAGCGGAACCCGTGCGACGCCAGTCGAGTCCGTGCCGCCGAATCGACTCGCGGTTGAGCACCGAGGTCACGTGATAGCGAATGGTCATCGGCAAAAAATAGCAACGGCAACACGTCGGGTACAGCGATTATCGGCTCATCCTCGCCGAACCCATGTCAGGTAATTCTTGACAACTTCGCTGCCTGATGTCAGGCTTTTCCTGACAAAGGAGGTCGGTCATGGATCCCATCACCCTCGCAACCGAGGCAGATATCACCGCGGCGACGCGAGCCGTCGTGACGGCAGCGGCCACCGAGGCCGGGCGCATCGCCGACGAGATCATCGGCACAGGACCCCTGCCGGGCACACCGGACTGGGAAGCCGAGCAATCGACCGATCTGCCCGCACGACGCAGCGTCGCGTGGCATCTGTTGAGTCTTCGCGTGCAAATGGCAGCGGGTCTCGACGGCATCGAAACCGTTGTGGTGCTGCGAGTTCAGGGCGCAACGTGGGCGACGATCGGGACGGCCGTCGGAATGTCGCGGCAGTCGGCTCACGAGCGGTGGGGCACCCGATCGGCGGCGATTCTCGATCCCATCGGAGATGGACTGCCCGAGATCGTGCCGAAAGACAGTCCGGCCTGAGCTACAGCAGCATTCGTGCCGCACCCACTGCCACGGCGTCGGCCGCTCGCTGGAGTGCAGCAGAGGACAGCGACCATTGCTGCCAATAGAGCAGCACATCGTCGATTCCGTGGTCGTCGAAGCACTTCAGCGAGTCACGGGCCTGCAAATCGGGGATCATGCCCCAGCCGAAGCCGAGGTCGACAGCCCGCGCGTAGTCGGCAGAGGCCGGTACCAGGTGCCTCGGGGGTTCGTGCGGTTCGATACCGAAACGCTGTAAGTAGTTGTCCTGCAACCGGTCGTCGGAATCGAACACGACCACCGGAGCGGAGCGCAAAGCCTCTGCCGTCACTCCCGCGGCGAACCATCGCTCGATGAACTCCGGGGTGGCCGACGGCCGGTAGCGCATCGCGCCGAGGCGTCGGACGGTACATCCACGAACCGGCTCGGCCACCGCTGTTATCGCGGCGGAGACGATCCCGTCGTGCAGCAACTGCGCGGTGCGGTCCTGATCCTGTCGATGCAGATCGAAGGTGGTGTTGCGCGCCAATGGAGCGAGCGCGGGCAACACCCAGGTCGCCATCGAATCCGCATTGACGGCAAGCGAAAGGGGCGCAGCAACGCCGTCGTCACCCAGTTCTGCCCGAGTCTGCTCGGTGAGAGTGTCGATCTGACGCGCCAGACGCAGCACGGCGACACCCGACTGGGTTGCCACCACCGGCTTGCTCCGCTGAACCAGAGTCCGACCGAGCGACTGTTCCAGTGACTTGATGCGCTGGCTCACCGCGGACGGCGTTACGTGCAGCGTGCGGGCCGCGGCCTCGAACGTTCCGCCGTCGACCACTGCTCGCAGCGCTCTGAGTTGCTCGATCTCCATTAGATGAAGCTACGCTAATCATTCCTGAAATACATTCGCTGGACCTAACGGTGGTGCACTCCTAACGTTGCCGGCATGACCTCGCTCGCCGCCGCACAATCGACCCTCACCGGATTGGGCGTCGGGCTCTCCCTCATCGTCGCCATCGGAGCTCAGAACGCATTCGTACTGCGTAAGGGCCTACAACGCGCCCACGTACTGCCGGTGGTGGCAGTGTGCGCGTTGTCCGACGCGGTTCTCATCCTGGCCGGGGTGGCAGGAATCGGCGTTCTCGTCGACCGGTTTCCTGTCGCCCTACGCGTCGTGACCGTCCTCGGTGCACTGTTTCTGCTCGTCTACGGACTGATGGCACTGAACCGTGCCCGAAGGCCGTCCGCCATGACCGCGGAGGCGCACGGTGGCGGTTCGCTGATCGCCGCTGTCGCCACGTGCCTGGCTCTGACCTGGCTCAACCCTCACGTCTACCTCGATACTGTGGTGTTCCTCGGGTCGATCGGGAACCGTCAGCCCGGTGAACTGCGGTGGTGGTTCGCCGGCGGCGCGGTGCTCGGCAGCGTGCTGTGGTTCACCGCCCTGGGATACGGATCGCGGGTGCTCAGCCCACTGTTCGCGAGGCCGGCGGCGTGGCGAGTACTCGACCTCGGGATCGGCATCATGATGCTGACACTGGCGGCGCTGCTGGTGCTCGGCTGAGTCACGACACTTGACGTGCCAGCACTTGATCCGCGGTACAACGAGTGATCTGATAGTCGCGAAAGACCGACCGCACGGTCTGACAACCCTGGAGGATTTCCCGTGCCGTACTTCGGCCTGCTGATCATGCTGCTGTCGATCTTCTGTTTGATCGACGTCATCACCGCCGACGACTCCGGCATCCGCCATCTTCCGAAAATGGTGTGGCTGCTGCTCGTCATCGTTCTGCCGCTCGCCGGGTCGATTGCGTGGCTCGTCGTCGGCCGACCCGAGAACGGCGGCATCTGGGGTGGCAGCGGCGTGCCTCGTACCTCGTCGGCCTACCCCGAATACGACGCACGACCCGGACGCGCAGTGGCCCAATCGCAGGAAAGCGACGAGGAATTCCTACGCCGTTGCCGCGCCCGCGCCGAGGAACAGCGCCGCATCGCCCGCGAGCAGCGCAGGAACGACTGAGCCAACATCGCTCAATGTCCACAATTTTCGTCTGCGGACGGTTTTCCGCCTGCCGAGCCGAATTGTGGACACTCAGCTCACTACCCGACGAATAGAGAGACCATGGCCCAGTTGACGGTCTTTCCCGAACCGAACTCCGCCCTCTCCGATCCCGCCGACCTGTTTCGCGAATACCTGCGCTTCTATCGCGGCGAGTTGGTTCGGCGAATCACGGCCCTGAGCGGCGATTCCCTGACCACCACAGCCGTTCCCTCGGAGTGGACCCCACTGCAGATGCTGACCCATCTGGTGCACATGGAGCAGCGCTGGTTCGTCTGGGGATTCCTCGGCCGCGCAGTCGACGCACCGTGGGGAGACCAGAAGGACGGGTCGTGGCATGTGCCCTCCGATGTGGACGCCGACACCCTGCTGCGCAGACTCGCAGACGGTGCCCGCCTCACCGACGAGGTACTGAGCTCACATCGAATGGACGAATCGGCCAGCCTGGGTGGACGATTCACCGACGAGCAGCCGACGCTGATCTGGATCTGCTTCCACGTGCTCCAGGAATACGCCCGCCATCTCGGTCATCTCGACATCGCTGTCGAACTGGCCGGCGGACCGACCGGCGAAGAACCCGAGAGCTGACGCCTCAGACGTTCGCGTACAGATCGACGGTGGTGCCGTCGGGGTCGTGCACAACGGCATAACGCTGTCCCCAGAACGCATCCCAGGGCTGCAGGTGGCCGGTGTACCCCGCCGCGGTCACCGCTGCCCACGCCGCGTCGACCCCGTCGGGCGTCCCGCAATCGAAGGCAAGGGCGACGCGGTGTCCCCCGCTGGGCGGCGTCCACGTCGGATCGAACGAGGTGATGGTCGACGGCAGGTCGAACAACAGGCGAACGCCGCCGAGGTCGACCTCCACATGCTGCTCGGCATCGGCCACGGCCGGAATGTCCAGTCCCAGAACGCGGTAGAACGCCAGAGCCGAGGCCATGTCGGCGACGACGATTTCGATTCCTGCAAGGCGAGGGTTCACGGGAAGAAGGCTAGACCGGTCAGCCCCAGTTCGCGGCATTCGTCAGACAGAACGGATGCCCGGACGGGTCGAGCAGCACGCGCCAGGTCTCGCCCGGCTGGTCCTCGGGCAGCGTCGCACCCAGCTCCACTGCCGCACTCGCCGCTGCGTCGAGGTCTTCGACCGCGAGATCGAAGTGAAACTGCTTGCTGCCGTTGGCATTGGGCCAGGCGGGAGGCCGATAGTCGTCGATGCGACCGAATCCGAGCGCACTGCTGGGCCCCTGCAGCATCGCGTAGTCCTTCTCCGCATGGACGACGCTCCAGCCCAACAGCGACGACCAGAACGTGGCGCTGACCTCGGGGTCTGCGCAGTCCAGGGTGACCATCTTCAGGGTGGCAACGGGTGTCTCGGTCATGGTGTTCTCCTCCTCGTGTCGGACCAGACTCCTACACTGACGCGCGTGCCGGATAGGAAAAACGCGACAGCCACGCAGTCCGGCGTCCTACGACCGGACCAGCTGGCGCAGTATGTCGACCTGGTACGGCTGCCGTGTGCCCCGTCCCTCGAACCATGGGTCGAGAACTACTGGCAGCTGCGCTGGGATCTGCCGTCGGGCATCTCCTATCGCAGCTCGACGCTCCCGCACCCGGCCTGCACGCTGAGCGTCGAACACGGTTGGAGCCGCGAGGGCGTCGTCGATGCGGTGGTCGTGACGGGTGTGCTCACGCGCCGCTTCGACGTCGTCCTCGCCGAGTCCGGTTGGGTCTTCGGCGTCAAGTTCCGGCCCGGCGGCTACGCGAGTTTCACCGGAACCGTCGCACGGACCCTGCGCGACGTCTCGGTCGTGCTACCGACCCCGTTCCGGTCCGAGACCGTCGCTGCACTGGCCGAGCTGGGAGGACACCTGGATGCCGACCACTGCCGAACCGTCGTCGACTCGGTTCTCGCGCCCTACGCCGGTGACGTGGAACCGGAGTACGAGACCGTCCTGGACATCATCGCGGCGATGCTGCGCGACCGGACGCTGGTTCGCGTCGCACAGGTGGAACAGCGGTGCGGCATCGGCACTCGTCGATTGCAGCGGCTGTTCGAGCGTTATGTCGGCGCGACGCCCAAGTGGGTACTCGGGCGATATCGGATTCACGACGCCCTCAGCGAGCTCGACAACGGCTACTCGGGTCCGCTGGCAGACCTGGCCGCGCGATACGGCTGGTTCGACCAGGCTCACTTCACTCGGGAGTTCACCGAATTGGTCGGAATGCCGCCGAGCGCCTACCAATCCTGAGTAACGCCTTCGTCACGCAATGCGACTTTTGCCGATTCGTTTGGCACAGTATCCCGCGGTGCTCGACAAGCATCGTGGTGGGGAACAGCAGCACAGAGGAAGAGTGGGCTTCAACGCATGATCAACATTCTCATCGCCGGTGGAATCGCGTTGGCGGTCTCGATTCTGTTGACTCCATTTCTCATCGCGCTGTTCACTCGGCAGGGCTTCGGCCAGGAGATTCGCGTCGAAGGTCCGGCGAGTCACCACGCCAAGCGAGGAACGCCGACGATGGGCGGCGTCGCGATCATCGTCGGCCTGTGGGCCGGTTACCTCGGCTCCCACCTGGTCACGATGGGCGGCGATGGACCGTCGGCTTCGGCGCTGTTGATACTCGCTCTTGCGACCGCACTCGGTGTGGTCGGCTTTCTCGACGACTACATCAAACTCCGCATGAAGCGAAGCCTCGGCCTCAAGGCGACCGGAAAATACGTCGGGCAGATCAGTGCGGCGGTGATCTTCGCCGTGCTGGCGCTGCAGTTCCGGAATGGGAACGGGCTGACTCCGGGCAATGTCGAATTGTCGTTGGTACGCCAGTCCACCTTCTTCACCATGGCCCCGATCGTCTTTGTCCTCTTCTGCGTCTTCCTCGTCGTCGCGTGGTCCAATGCCGTCAACCTCACCGACGGGCTCGACGGTCTGGCGGCGGGGTCGATGACGCTCGTCCTCGGCGCGTACACGGTGATGACGTTCTGGCAGTACCGGCAATCCTGCGCGACCAACTCCGTCGCCGGGTGCTATCAGGTGCGCGATCCACTCGACCTCGCAGTCGTCTGCGCGGCCGCCGCGGGTGCCTGTATCGGATTCCTCTGGTGGAACGCAGCCCCGGCCAAGATCTTCATGGGCGACACCGGCTCACTCGCCCTCGGCGGACTGCTCGCCGGACTGTCGATCGTGAGCAAGACCGAACTGATCGCCCTCGTCTTCGGAGCCCTGTTCGTCGCCGAGAGTGCCTCCGTCGTCATCCAGGTCGCGTCGTTCAAGAGCACCGGCAAGCGGCCGTTCCGAATGGCACCGATCCACCACCACTTCGAACTGGCAGGCTGGGCGGAGACGACGGTCATCATCCGACTGTGGTTGTTCGCGGCCATCGCGTCGGCGCTGGGACTCGGTTTGTTCTACAGCGAGTTCCTCGCGGCCGTCGGCTGACCTCTACGATTCTGGGATGACTGACGAACTGTCTCCGGTTGCCAAGGTCGACGCTCTCGCCGCCGAGCTCGAACAACTCGATGCTCGACGCGTCGCCATCGGGGTCGAACTCGTCAACCTTCAATTCGGTCTCGACGGGGACGCCAAGATTCGCGCGACGGAGGTCTTCCACAGCGACTACCTGGGCCGGCTGTTCACCTTGGTCGACGAACTGCGCACCGACGAATAAGGCTCGTCACACAGCGTCCTGATCCGAGCGCGACACCACGGTCAGGCGGAAGTCCCGCAGCGACAAGGACAATGCGGCCAACGCGGCAATCGCTACTCCACCGATCGGAAACACCAGCCACGGATCGCCGATGGTGGCGGTGAAGGTCGAGGGGACAACATCACTCTCGAGAACGATCGTGGCGGAGTTCGTATCCGAATAGGGATCAACCGAGATCCCGCCGATGGCACCGCTGTACAGCGATTGGTGAAGTCCGGCGGCGCCGTCGTTGGTCTCGAAATACCGGGGCCACACCGGTGGCATGACAACGACTTCAGTGGGTTGCGGCGGCAAGTAGGTCCACGCCAGCGCAGCGCCCGATCCCAGCATTGCACCGATCACGATCAGCAACGCGAACAAATCGATCCGACTGCGTTGGCGATCCTGGACGAGACGCAGACCGGTATCGACGAGAAATGACGCCGCAACCAACCCGATTGCCAGCCCGGCACCGACGAGGTACAGGGTGATGGGAAACCAATTCGGCCGCAGATAGGCCGAACCGAAATCCGGCGCACCATCGGACGAACCGGCAATCGCGACGTGCCAGACCACCGCTGCTGCAGCACCTGTCGAGGCACCGACTGCGGCGAGCACCGCCACGAGGCCTTTCCCTGATGGGCTGTCCACGATCGGGACTCTACCCACGAGACCCGAAGGAAACTCGGTGGCATCGGGAGAGAACGCGCGTTACGGTGTGTCGGTGAGTTCGCCCGAGGCATCCAGATCAGAGCTACCGGCACCCCGGTAGCTCGAGAAGCCAGACGCGCTCGACTACGAACCACTCGGTGAGCACCCGTGTGCCGGTCCAACTGTCCTGGACCCGTCGCACATTCGGAGCACACACATGCCACCGCTCGTATTCATGCTTGCCACTGCAGTTTTCGCCCAGGGCACTTCCGAGTTCCTTCTGGCCGGGTTGCTGCCCGATATCGCCACCGACCTGGACACCACTGTGCCCACGGCGGGGTTACTGACCTCGGCATTCGCCGTCGGCATGATCATCGGTGCCCCCACCATGGCTGTTGCCACACGGCGCCTGCCACCCCGCCTCGCCATGACTGCCTTCTTGGTTGCCTTCATCGCCATGCACGTAATCGGCGCAACAACAACAAGTTACGAAGTGCTGTTCGTTTCCCGGATCATCGCAGCATTCGCCAACGCCGGTTTTCTTGCGGTCACCCTGGCGACGGTCACGGCGTTGGTGACCCCCGACCGGATCTCGCGCGCAGTGGCAACGATCCTTGCCGGCACAACACTCGCACTCGTTCTCGGCGTGCCGGCCGGCACGTTGGTCGGAACACTTCTCGACTGGCGCGCGGCTCTGTGGGGAACAGCTTTTCTCTCGGTGCCCGCGTTGGTCGCCGTGGCAATCGCCGCACCTGACCGTCGAACCCATCGAGCAGACGTCTCGCTGACCACCGAATGTGCTGCGCTACGGAATCCTTCGCTGATTCGCGTCCTCGCTCTGTGTGCTCTGATCAACGGTGCCACATTCTGTTCGTTCACCTACTTGGCGACGGTCGTCATCGAACGTGCAGAGTTCCGTCCGGCATCGGTTCCCCTGGTGCTCGCTTTGTTCGGAGCGGGCGCTCTGTGCGGGGTGTCGGCCGCCGGGAAGTACGGGGACCGGCACACCTCCCGCATAGTGTCTATCGGCGGCCTGGCACTTCTCGGCGGCTGGTGCTGCTTCGCCCTCCTGGCCCACCTGCCAACGGCTGTTCTACTGCTTGCGTTCGTTCAGGGCGGTTTGTCGTTTGCCCTCGGAAGCACCCTGGTCAGCCAGGTGATGCGCACGGCAGTCGACGCACCGACGATGTCGGGTTCATTCGCAACAGCAAGCCTGAACATCGGTGCCGCTGCAGGCCCTGCCCTCGGCGGATGGGCTTACGCCTCCGTCCTCGGTCCGGTGGGACCACTTGCCGCCAGCGCCATTGTGGTGGCTACGGCCCTGATCCTGCGCTCGGTGTTGACCTGAAGCTATGTTCAGGTTTTAGGCTCGCTTTCATGACATCCAACAAGCCCATGCAACCGCCCGAGCGTCAACCCATCGGCTTCTGGACCGTGCGCGCCGGGGAGGCAATTCGAGCACGGATTCGCCGCGCACTCCACGATATCGGGCTGACGCAACCCGAATGGTGGCTCCTGCACCAGATCTCGCTACATCCCGCGGGGGCCGATCGCGCCGAGACCATCGAGAAAATCGGGCACAACGACACGCCGGAAGCAATCGTCGAGGCCATCGAGTCCGCACGCGCCAAAGGTTTGGTCGTGGAATCGAATTCGCGCGTGACATTCACCCCGGAAGGTGAAGCACTGTTTCGGCGAGCAGCAGACGTTCAACAGATGCTGCAGGACGAACGCATGCAGGGAATAGGCCAGGAAGAGTTCGTCACCACTATTCGAGTCCTGCAACGAACTATCCAGAACGTCGGAGGTGACGCCTGGCATTGGTGACGATCAGGCGCGTCGGCCCACGTGTGCGAGACTGTCGGCTGTGCGAGCACTCGTCGGTATCTCGACCATCTCGGTCGTCTGCTCGGCGTCGATCGCCTTCTATGCCGCTGTGCAGCTGGCATTTATCGGAGTCATCGAGCCCGGGCCGCTCTTCGAAATCATGGTCGTACTACCGGCCGTCGCTTCTCGGTGCCGTGGTCGGTCTCGGAGTGCTGGTTCGTCCGTCGACACGGAAGCTTCCATTTGGTCTCATGGCCATCGGACACATAGCGGCCAGCGGCGGTGGAGTCGCCGTCACCATTCGCGCTCGTATATCCTTCGCGAACAGCAATCCTAGGATCAGGGTTTCCTACGCGCCCTCGAAATCAGCACGCCTGCAACGAGACCGAATGCTGCGCCCAGAACGGGCAAACCGACGACGAGGGTGGCCAGCTGCCCGGGCATACCCAGGAACTCCGAGTACTGCGAATTGCCCGCGACGAATGCGTAGTTCACTCGACGCGGCGCATCGGCCCACAGGACGATACCGATAGAGGCGATGAGCCCGAGTGAGAAGCCGATCAGGATGGAGACCTTACGCATCCGAGCGGGCTTCGCGGGCCGCTGCTGCGAATGCGGCCATACTCGGGAACTTCATGTCGACACTGTATTCCCCGGATGGCTCCGGCGTTGCTCCCCATCCGGGACGATCGTGCCGCCGATCGATCCACACCGAGGCGATGCCGTGCCGCTTCGCCGGTACGTGATCGTGGAACAGGCTCTGCGCAACATGGAGTAGTCGAGATCGTGGGGCACCCAGCGTCTCGAGAACTCCGTCGAGCGCATCGAAGTGGTTGTCGGCCGGCTTGTAGGCCTTGACATCCTCGGCGGTGACGATGGCCTCGAACTGCACGCCGAGCCGACGATTGCTACCTGCGAAGCCGTCGCGGTGCACATTGGAGAGGATGACGAGCTTGTAGCTCTCCCCGAGGGACGACAACGCGTCGGCCGAATCCTCGAATGCCGGCCAGTCCGAAACGGAAGCCCCGAGCTTGTCCGCCCACTCGGCCGAGACCGGTATTCCCAGCGTGCCACCGGTCCGCGCGAAGGCTTCGGCAAGTATCCGAGGGTACAGGTCCGAGGGCGAATCCCGCTGCGCCTGAGACTCGTTGACACCGTACACCGACAACAGCTCGTCGTCGGACAACGGCGAGCCGGCCTGCTGCGCCCATGGCCTGAGCACGTCGAGGATACCGGCTTCCCAATCGATCAACGTTCCGTAGCAATCGAAGCTCAGGACGTCGTAGTCGGCGAGATTCATGTGGTTTGGTCTCCTTGCGAAAACTCGATGGCGGCCGACTGCTCGTGCCGATACCGTCTGCAGATCATGAACAGCCTACCGCCCGTCATCTGCTCTCGCTTGTCCGGCCGTCGATGTGCGCGCTGACCGACCGGGAATCAAACCTACTGCGCAACAATGTATATCGGGTAGCTCACCGTGGGCCTGTCGTGGGAAACATCGGGCACTTCAACCTCCCTGCAGTGGCGTCACGCCCCGGCTAGAATTCCAGCGAGCCGACTCGAACGATGACGAAGGGCAGCCCCATGAGCATCGACAGTGACAGCATCGGCGTAGTCGACGAGGTATCCGCGCTGCTGTTCGAGAGAGCCGACACCGGCGATGCGGGCAGGGACCTGACCTCGCGGGTTCGAGAGTTGTGACACGGATTCTGTTGCGCCCCGCCGAGGAGTCCGACGCCGACTTCTTATTCTCTATGGCATCGAACCCTGAGGTCGTCCGTTGGGTCGGAGACGGAAAGCCCTGGAGTAGAGACCATTTCGATCGCCGATTCACGCAGGCACTGAACGCGACGGACAGCCAACGGCCGGATGTGCAGCAGTGGTTCATCGGCACCGACGAGGATCGACACCCCGTCGGCTTGCTCAGCCTGATCAGACGATCCGACCACATCGAGGTCGGGTACTGGGTGCATCCGGAGCACTGGGGTCACCGATACGCAGGCGAGCTGCTCGTCCACGCGCAGGAGCACGCGGCCGCGCTTCCACTGGCGGCGCAGGTGTACCGGGCGAACACGGCCTCCCGCCGGGTGCTCGAGCGTGCCGGGTTCACACTCGTCGACGACGGTGAGCCCATGATCTTTCGGTCTCCTCCGAGGTAGTGGTTCTTCGGTTCGCCAGGTCCTGATGGGACGGGGCCGAAACGTGGCGCCGAGGTGAGATTCTTCCAAGGTGACATCGAGGGCAGAGATGTTCTATTGCAACTGTTCTGGAGTGCAAGCACCGATCAACGAGCTGACGACGGACGGATGCCCAAGCGTCCACGGCAGAGCATGAGTCGCGTCGAGTGCTGGCCGACGCACCGGAACCCGGAATCACGAGGCCATTCACCCTCATCGAAGACAGCGGCACCTACACACGATCCGAATCCGACCTTTCGCGACACGGAAAGTCGAGACTCCATCGGTGCCGTGCTCCTATCGTTTTGGGCAGAACAAAGGAAGGTCATCGGCACATGCTCGAACGATGGAACGCAGCGCTCGACTACATCGAGAGCAATCTCGACCGCGAGATCGATCCGACCGAGCTCGCTCGGATCACCCTCACATCGGAATATCACTTTCGACGCGTCTTCTCGGCACTCGCCGGGCTACCGCTGTCGCACTACATCCGACAACGGCGAATGACGCTGGCAGCAGCGGATATTCTCGACGGACAGGGCGTACTCGACGTTGCGACGAAGTACGGATACACCGCAGACGCATTCACCCGCGCCTTCCGAGACCTGCACGGCATCACACCATCTCGAGCACGCCGACCCGGAGCCGTCCTGCGTTCCAGACAAGCAGTGACATTTCACCTGACCATCGAAGGACGAAGCACCATGCGATACCGCATCACCGAACTGCCGGCGTTCCATATCGTCGGCAGAACCACCCGAATCCCACTCCGGTTCCACGGCGAGAACACCGCCATGACCGAATTCCATCGAAACCTGACACCGGGCACCGGCGAACAACTGCGCGAACTAGCCGACCTGCCCGAACTCCCCGACATTCTCTTCGTCAGCGACGGCTTCGAGCCCGAACGCGAAGACGGCAGTCTCTTCGACTACTACTTCGCCGTTGCAAGCACCGTGCCTGGAACACCCGATTGGGACACCCGTGCTGTGCCCGCATCGACCTGGGCAGTATTCGAGACAAGCAGCGACACCGCACTCGCGCCCGCACTGCAACAACTCTGGGCCGACGCCTTCAGCGAATGGTTCCCCTCCAACCCCTACGAAACAATCCCGGGACCGGAGATCCTGACCGTCACCGAAACCTCCCCCGACTGGACCTCGGGAGCGGGAGAACTCTGGATTCCAGTCCAACGAAGTCGATAGCCGTCCTTCACTCCTCCCCCTGCCGTCGCGGCCAGCCATGGCTACTCAATGTGACATCCAGTGGCCTTTTTGGGGGTCAATGTCACATCGAGTGGACCGGAAAAGGTGTCAGGCGATCGATTGGCCGTAGACGTGTGTGACCGAGATGGTCACCAGTACTCGTCGGTCGGCGACCATGACTGCACGATATTCGTTCCAATCGGGGTGCTCACCGGCGGCGGCGCGGAAGTAGTCCACCAGGGCATCGACTTCGGGGCTGTCGGGTGACGATCCCGGACCGGTGAGGGTGACGGTTCCCTCCGCCGTCGCCCATGCTGTGCCGTCGGCGCTGGTCACTTCGAGCGCGGCACGAGGGTCTCGGCGTAGATTCGTCGTTTTCGCTCGCCCTTCGGTGACCGAGATCGTGATGGTGCCGGCTTCCCGGTCGTAGAACGGCGTCACCGGTGATAGCTGCGGTATTCCGCTCGCTTTGATGGTGGCCAGCACGCCGATTCGGCTCTGCTCGAGAAGCGCATGTGGATCGTAGGTGCTTCCGGTCATGGAGTCCCCTTTTGTCGTCGAAACAAGCATGCACGAACTTCAGCAGACAACGCCGTCGACGAGGCGTTTGTTCCGTTCCGACCTCACGGTTGTCTGTCGTCGAACAGCTCCGCCGCGTACGCCTTGATTGCTCGACGGTATCTCCCCAAGGCCGGGTATGCGGCATGCAGTGCGTTCCGCAGAGCCTGTGCACCGTCGCCCTTGTCCCAGAGTGCGAGTGCCACGAATGCATCTCGCGCAGAGGAGTATTCGGTTGAGAACTCGAACTCCTCCAGCACTCGCAACGCGTCGTCCTGTCGACCCACGTTGCGGAGCGAACTCGCCAGTTGAATCCGAGCCTGGTTCTCCCTGTCGATATCGAGCCCGTAGGACAACGACGCCTCGTACAGCGGCACAGCCGCGGATTCTTCGCCCAAAAAGTCCTCCAGGCAAGCTCGCTCGAACAATGCACGGGCGTCAGAACACTCTGCGGCTGAAAGCAATTGGTCGATCTGGATCCGCATACGAACGGGGTCTGTATCGTCCGCGTCGCGCCAGAATTCGGCAATTCGATCTTCCCAACTCAGCATGGAATCGATCGTCCATGATGCCACGGCCCGACGCCACCGCTGTATCTCGGCACTTGCATTGTCTTCGCGACACAAAAAACGTAGTCCGGAGAATCGACGAGGCCGACTCCCCGACGTAGCGGTGACACTCGACAACTATCGAGCTGCCAAGAATTCGATTCGATTGCCCACGCCGTCGCGCGTATGGAACCGCCGTCGACCCGGGGTCTCCTCGGGATCGGCCCAATTCACCGGGTAGCCGGCAGACGTCAACGCTGCAGCAGTCGCATCGACATCGACCACGAAAGCCGGGTGCGCCTTCAGCGCCGGGCGAAAGTCGTCCTCGATGCCGATGTGTACCTCACCATCGGGACCGCCCACTCCCGGCACGCGAAACCAACAGCCGCCGCGGACGGCCAACAGTGGCGGCTTCGCGATCTCCTGCCAGCCGAGAGCACCCGAGTAGAACTCCCGCTCGCGGTCTTCGCCGCCCGCCGGACAGGCGACCTGCACGTGGTGAATCATCGAACGAACGTACCGCCATCTCGATTGACACGCCGGTGAACGGTAGGCAAACGTATGGGCATGCAACTGAGATTTCTGGCCGGCATCTCGACGGCCTTCGCATTCAAGCTCCTGCTGATGCGAGCGCTGACACTCAAGCTGCAGCGAGACATCGAAGCACTGAACAACGGCGACTACCACCCGCTACTGTCGTCATTCCACCGAGACGCCGTGCTCAAGTTCGCCGATGGAGACAGCCGCTGGTCGGGCACCCACCGCGGCCGCCCGGCCATCGAAAAATTCTTCCAGGACTTCGTCGCTGCCGGAATCAAAGGCCAGATCACGGAAATCTACAGCGGCGGCGCACCCTGGCGTATGACGCTGCTCGCCCGCTTCGACGACCAAGCCCACGCCGCCGACGGCACCCAGATCTACAGCAACCGCACTGTGCTCCTGGTCCGCACGAGCTGGGGAAAAATCATCTCCCAAGAAGACTTCTTCGAGGACACCACCCGCCTCGACGCATTCGAGAAGAAACTGCGGCAACTCTAGATCCGCCGGGCCAATCGACTCGGCGGACCACTTCGGCTGGTACTCAATGTGACATTCAGTGGCCTTTTCGACGGTCAATGTCACATCGAGTGGACTCCGGGGTCGGATGGGGCGGGGCGGCGATAGGTCACCTGTGGGTAATTGTCGGCATTCGTGACGCTGGCGTGCACGTTGTATACCGTGCGCACCAGGTCTTCGGTGATCACTTCGTTCGGGGTTCCCGATGCCACGATGGCGCCGTTGTTCAGCACGATGATGCGGTTGCAGAACATCGCGGCGAGGTTGAGGTCGTGGAGGGCGATGTAGCTGCTCAGGGGTAGGCCTGCGACGAGGGTGAGGATGTCGAGTTGGTGTTGGATGTCGAGGTGATTGGTCGGCTCGTCGAGCAGTAGTTCGGTGGGTTGTTGGGCGAGGGCTCGGGCGATCTGGACTCGTTGGCGTTCGCCGCCGGAGAGGGTGTGCCATCGTCGGGTGGCTTTCGACGCCATGGCGGTGTCGGCGAGTGCCTGCGCTATCGCTGCGTCGTCGTCGGCTGCGTCGCCGCCGAGGATGCCGTGGTGGGGGATGCGGCCGAGACGGACGACGTCGCGGACACTGATGTCGACGTCGGTGTCGGAGTGTTGGTCGACCATCGCCACGCGTCTGGCGATGCGGCGTCGACGCAGTGTTCGCAGGTTGTCTCCGTCGAGCAGCACGTCGCCGCTGTCGGGGGCGACGATGCCTGCGAGGATTCGCAGTAGCGATGATTTGCCCGAGCCGTTGGGGCCGATCAGGCCGATGGTCTCGCCGGGTTCCGGCGCGAAGCTGATGCCGTCGAGGATCGGGTGTCCACCGCGGGTCCATCGAATGTCTCTGGCGTGCAGTGTCATCGGGACCTCCGTAGCCGGAAGAGAATGAGCGCGAAGGCCGGCACGCCGATCAGAGCGGTGACCACTCCGACAGGAATTTCCTGTGGTGCGAACACAGTTCGGGCGATGGTGTCGACCCAGACCATGAAGATTGCGCCCATCACCACTGTCGTCGGGAGCAGTCTTCGGTGGCGCGCGCCGACGAGGAAGCGGGCGGCATGCGGAAGTACCAGTCCTACGAATCCGATGGCTCCGGCGGCACTGACCAGAGCGGCGGTGATCAGTGCGGTGATGACCAGCAACAGGATTCGCACATACTTCACCGGAACGCCGAGGGACGCGGCGGCGTCGTGCCCGAAGGTGAAGGCATCGAGGGCCGAGGTGTTGAACAGGCACACCACCATTCCCAGCAGTGCGACACCGCCGCACAATGCCACGTCTGTCCAGTCGGCGCCGCTCAGGGAGCCGAGCAACCAGAACAGCACCCCGCGGGTTTGTTCGGCATCGGCCGAGGAGATGACGATGAACGACGTGAGAGCCGAGAACAGTTGCGTCCCTGCTACTCCCGCGAGTACGACGCGGTCGTTTCCGCCGCCCGCACCTGCGGCCAGCAGCATCACCAGGACGAACGACAGCAGTGCTCCGGCAAATGCTCCGGTGGACAGCGACAGTGCGCCGCCGCCCACACCGAGCACCGCGACGGAGACGGCACCGGTGGATGCGCCCGACGAGATACCCAGCACGAACGGGTCGGCCAGGGGATTGCGCAACAGCGATTGCATGATGGCTCCACACAGAGCGAGCCCTGCACCGCAGATGGCAGCGAGCAGCGTTCGGGGCAACCTCAACTGCCAGACGATGCCGTCCTCGATGCGACTCACTCCGGCCGTGCCGATCCCGATGTGCCCCAGTATCACTCGATACACATCGGATACCGACACACTGGCCGGGCCGATCGTCACGGCCACACCGATCGAGAGCACCAACACCACGAAGCCACCGAGCAGCAGCGGGATCAGCAACCCGCGATCGGTCCGGCTCATGGGGTGGTCAGTCCCCAATTCTGCAGCGCTGCGGCAACTTTCTCGACCCCGTCGATCGTGCGGATCGACGGGTTGAGGTCGGCACCGTTGACGACGATGTACCGCTTGTCCTCGACGGCGGTGAGCCGACTGGTGACGGAGTTCGATTCCAGGAAGGCAATCTTGCTGTCGAGAGCATCACCGGCGATGCTCCGTCGACTCAGATCGGCGAGCACGAGCGCGGTGGGATCGCGATCGAGAACACTCTCCCAATTGACCTGCGGCCATTCGTCGGTGGTGTCGGCGTAGATGTTCTGGGCACCGACGGATCCGGTGATGATGCCCGACGACCCACAGCATCCGGCCATGTACGGGGTGTCGGTGTCGGCGAACCAGTACGCCAGCGTCACCCCCGAGGCGTCGACGGCTCCTGATGCCGTCGCGAAGCGATCCTGCAGCTCGCCGACGAAGCGTTCGCCGCGATCACGCACGTCGAAGATGGCTGCGAGGTCGCGAATTTCCTGGTAGACGGTCTCGATTTCGAGCGGTGATGTACGCGCACCGTCGGAGTTGACGCTATCGTCGGTCTTGCCGTTGCAGTCGGTGGGAGAGAGATAGCTCGGCACACCGAGCTGCTCGAACTGGTCCCTGTCGGCGACGCCTCCCGGCCCGAGGGTGCCGCCGAACGACGCGGAGACGAAGTCGGGCTCGGCGTCCAGGACCACCTCCAGAGAGGGCTTGTTGTCCGCCAACCTGGGGACCTTGGCGTTCTCCGATTCGAGGTTCGCGCGGACGGGATCGGTCCAGGTGGCGGTGCCGACCATGCGGTCGGCGAGGCCGAGTGAGAGCAGAATTTCCGTCGAACCCTGATTCAGCGACACTGCCCGCTGCGGCGGGGCGTCGACGACGACGTCGCGGCCGCAGTTCTCGATGGTCAGCGGATAGTCTCCGGCGGTCGGGGTGGCCGCGTCGGTGGTCGCGGTGGACGAACAACCGGCGAGAACGAGGATCGAGACCGCGCCTAGGACGGCGAGTGTGATGCGCATCGTGAGGAGCTTCCTGCTGAGGGCTCGTGTCGCGGAGCCGCGGGTGGAGGTGGATCGCGACGTCCGAGCATTCGGACTTCGAGCTCTCACTCGTCACCGTTGCGCGCCAGCCCCGGAATTGCACCGGATTCCCTCGTTCGTCGCTCGCTGACCCTATCGTGCGGGGCACCTCGAGGGTCAGCGTGCCGCTGCTGTCACCGGCTCCTGGGCATAGCTGCGCGGAAAGGTCCTGCGCGCCACGATGACAACCACCAGCGCTGCGGCCACCAGCGCCGTTGCAGCTGCGGTGACGGCCACGATGCCGCTGAGGTCGATCACCACACCGCCCACCAGAGCACCGGTCGCGATCGCCAACTGGAAGGCAACGACATAGATCGCCGACGCCTTGTCCGCATCGGCCGGGGCCGCCCTGACCACTGCCGATTGGATACACACCGGGAGGGTGGTGAATGCCAGTCCCCACAGGGCGATGGCACCGACGGCGAACACGGCCCAGCTACCGGGCGCTCCGCTCAGAGTGCACCAGAGAATCGCCACTGCCGCTGCGACCGCACCCAGGGCCCCGATGGTCGAGTGTCGGGGCCACCGGTCGTAGGTTCTGCCGATCACCCAGATGCCGATCACCCCGAACAGTCCGTACAGCATCAACATCAGAGTCAGAGTGGTACCCGCCGATCCGATGGCACGGTCGACGATCACCGAGAAGTAGGTGTACGCGGCGAAATGACCGAGGACGGCCAGAAACGTCACTCCACACAGAACGGCCAGGGTGCCGTCGAGCACCCGCGGTGTCTTTTTCGTCTCCGAAGCCGCCCGGCTGACCGGCAGTGCCGGGAGGACGAAGTACAGCGCCACGGCGATCGCTGCGGCCACGATGCCGAGAATCGTTGCTGCCGTGCGCCATCCGAACCACTGGCCCAGTGCGGCAGTGAGTGGATTGCCGGCCACCAGCGCCAGCGACGTACCGGCGTACACCGTGGCGATCGCCTTGCCCTGCTTGCCGGGTAGCGCGAGCGACGCCGCGACCGGGGCGACGACGGCCCAGAAGACTCCGTGTGTTGCCGCACAGAGCATTCGGGAGATCACCAACATCGGATATCCGACGGATACCGCCGAGAGGAGTTGCGAGAGTGCCAGTGCAGCAACGGTGATGACGACGACGCGCCGTCGGGGCCAGTCGCGCACGAACCGAATCAACGGCATCGTCAGCACCGCGACGCCGTACGCGTAGAAGGTCAGCAGCAGACCCACGGCGGATTCGCCGACACCGAGGTCCCCGGATATCTCGGGGAGCAACCCCACCGGCAGCGTTTCCGCCGTGACGTAGATGAATGCGGCTGCGGCGAGCACCAGCAGCTTCGGTAGCGGCGAAGACATGTTGTGTATCGTTACACACGGTCCGTGCGGCGCGCTACAGTGGCCCGGTGAACACTCGGGTGACCATGGCTGACGTCGCAGCGTCCGCAGGCGTTTCCACCATGAGCGTCTCGTACACCTACAACCGACCGAGCCGGGTTTCGGCGGCCACACGCGATCGCGTGCACGAGGCAGCAGCCACCCTCGGTTACGCCGGCCCCAACCGCACCGCGCGGTCACTGCGCAGCGGCAGGCACAACAGCATCGGTGTCGTCCTCGGCGAGAAACTCACCTATGCCTTCGA
Organism: Rhodococcus sp. 15-2388-1-1a; assembly: GCF_002259145.1. Taxonomy (NCBI): domain Bacteria; kingdom Bacillati; phylum Actinomycetota; class Actinomycetes; order Mycobacteriales; family Nocardiaceae; genus Rhodococcus; species Rhodococcus sp. 15-2388-1-1a. The sequence continues at coordinate 118,044 of NZ_NPFP01000018.1, forward strand.
GGATCCCCAGGCTCGACGCTTTCTGTCCGGGATCGCCGAAGCGTGTCTCGACGCCGACACCGCGCTGGTGATGCTGCCGAACCTGCACCGCGACACCGACAACGCACGCATCAGGGACGCACAGGTCGACGGGTACGTCGTGTGGACCACCGAGACCGGCGACCCCCTGCTCGACGTGCTCGTCGACACCGGCCGCCCGACGTGCATCCAGGGTGGGCCCGACCACCCCGGACTGAACTGGATCGCCATAGACGACAGAGCTGCAGCCGACGCCGTGGCCACCACCGCGTTGAACAGCCGATCTCGACCTGCCATCGTCGCCCTCAGACCCGATACCCGACGCGAATCGACGATCGTGCGTGGCGCGGACGCGTCGGACATCTCGATGCCGGTGACCCGAGCGCGGCTCGCAGGCTACCGAGACGCATGCCTGCGATCGGGGATCGACTGGTCGACGGTACCGACACTGTTCACCACCGACAACGCCCGCGCAGAAGGCGACAGAGCAGCGCGACTGCTGTTGCAGGACAATGCCATCGACACACTGCTCGTGATGAGCGACGAACTTGCCCTCGGGGTACTCGATGCTGCAACCGTGTCCGGAATCGACATTCCGGGGCGACTGGCCGTCACCGGGTGGGACGACTCCCCCGCCGCAGCCGAAGCCGGATTGACCACCGTCGCGCAGTCGCTGTTCGATCAGGGGCGGTCGGCGGCCCGGTGGGTGCTCGGACTCAGCGACAGTGTGGATGACGCGATCTGGAGAATCGAAAAACGAATATCGACAGGTCGCACAAACGGCACACAAACCGAGAACACCGTGATCTAATAGTCCATAAAAGGGGATGTTCCCTGTTTATGGCGTCTAACCGAACTCTTGGGCTAGTATCACTCGTGGCTATCCGGCCATGAGGGGGAACAATGAGCCGAGAGCACGACGCGCCGCCCCGTCATGTCGCAGCCGTGTCCGGAACAGCAGCCCAACACGACGCGCTGACCGGCCTTCCGAACCGCATCGAGATCCTCGCCCTCATCACCACCGAGCTCGACCGACGCACCCCTGACCGCCAGTTCAGCGTCCTGCTGGTCGACATCGACGGATTCCGAGAATTCAACGATGCCCTCGGCCCCGCCCAAGGCGATGACCTCCTGTGCATGATCGCCGACCGACTCCTTGCCTCCACCCGGCCCGGCGACACCATCGGCCGACTCACCGGCGACGAATTCGTCGTCATCGCACGAGGCTGCCACTCCATAGCCGCGCGCGCCATGGCCGCCGGATTCACGAGCATCTTCGAGCCCGCCTTCGAGCTCGGCGGCCACCAACTCACCCTCACCGCCAGCGTAGGAGTCGCCTCCAGCACCGACACCGACATCAGCGCCACCCAACTGGTCCACAACGCCGCCGCAGCCATGCACGCCGCCAAAGCCGTCGGACGCAACGAACACCACGTCTTCACCGACGAGCTCCACCAGACCAACCGCACCCGACTCGAACTCATCGAACGACTACGCGGCATCGCCATGGTCGAGCGCGAACTGACGATGGTCTACCAACCCATCGTCGAACTCGCGACAGGAACGGTCGTCGGGGCCGAAGCACTCATCCGATGGAACCACCCCGAACTCGGCCTACTGATGCCCGACACCTTCATCCCCCTCGCCGAGGACGCCGACCTCATCGTCCCGCTGAGCCTGTGGATACTCGCCGAGGTCGCGCACACGATCGCCGACTGGCAGGCCCGCAACATCCACCTCCAGGTGGGCGTCAACATCAGCCCAGCCCACTTCGCCACAGGAACCCTAGCCACCGACGTCATCGACACCGTCGACACCTACGGCATCGAACCCGGACGGCTCGCACTCGAACTCTCCGAATCACAGACACTCCACGATCTCGACGCCGTCCACTACCAACTACGCGACGTCCAACGCCACGGCGTCCTCATCGCCATCGACGACTTCGGCTCCGGCTTCTCCTCCCTCGAACGCCTCGCCACCCTCCCCGTCGACATCCTCAAGATCGACAAATCCCTCACCCAACACCTCGACAGCGACAACCTGCACCGACGCCGCGCCATGACCACGCTCTGCACCGCCCTCGTCGACGTCACCACCACCCTCGGCAAGGACACCGTCATCGAGGGAATCGAGACACCGGAACAACTCCAGATCTGCACCGACATGGGCGTAACCTTCGGCCAAGGACACCTACTCGGACGCCCCATGCCCGTTGCGGCACTCGAACAATTCATCACCCGACACAGCACCCACAGCGAATCCGCTTAACCCGAGGAACCGAACGTGAAGATCGACAACGAAGTCCAACGCTTCACCGACGCACCCCGAGCCCAACTCTCGACCATCAACCCCGACGGCACACCGCACCTCGTACCGATCGTCTTCGCCGTCGCGCCCACCGGCGACCGCATCTTCACCGCCATCGACTGGAAACCCAAGACAACCCGAAAACTCCAGCGACTCGACAACATCCGCGCCGACCCCGCCGTCAGCCTCATCGTCGACCACTACACCGACGACTGGTCCCAACTCTGGTGGATCCGCGCAGACGGATCCGCCCACATCGTCGAATCCTCCAGCACCGAAGGCACATCGGCCACCGACGCCTTGGTCGCGAAATACAGTCAATACAGAAACAACAGACCCGAGGGTCCAGTCATCATCATCGACAAACTGTCCTGGAGATCCTGGTCGGCTTCCTGACCCTGCCCCCTGCCCCCGCTTTGACCACTCAATGTGACCTTCAGTGGCCTTTTCGCCCGTCAATGGCACATCGAGTGGACTGCGGGCGGGTGGAAGTGCGGCGAAATTCGTTGGCAAGTCGGGTGCACTGTTGACACACTGCTGACCATGCTCGACGTGCCTCCCAATCGGATTGTCACCGACCGACTCGTCATTCGTCGCGAATCGGTCGACGATGCGGTTGCCATTGCCGACGCGATCGATCGCAATCTCGTTCGCCTCGTGCCCTGGATGGGTTGGGCGACCGAAGAAGCCACACAGCCTTCGGCACAATTAGCTCGTATCGCCGAGGCCGTCGAGCAGTGGGATGCCGGGAAGATGTTCGAATACGGAATTTTCGACCTCGACGGCGGTGCGTTTCTGGGCAAAATCGGGATGCATCGCCGAATCGGCCCGCACGGAATCGAATTGGGTTACTGGCTCGATGCCCAGGCGGAGGGACGTGGGGTGATCAGCGAGGCCGTCGCTGCCCTCATGCGGGAGGCCTTGATGCTGGACGGGATCCGCCGAGTCGAAATTCATTGTGATGCAGCTAATCTCAGAAGCCAGGCCGTACCCAGGCGGCTTGATTCGTTCTGGACAGGATCGAGCATCGACCGATCGCAGATGTTTCAGAGACCGGCGAGCACATGGTCTGGGTGTATCAGCCCGACCGACGATAAGCCTGATCGGCTCGCGGCCGAACCGTGACGTTCGGTCGCGGTCGCGCCTTGGCCTGCTCGTAGCGCGCCCGAAGGTCGGACAGCACGCGTTCCGGATCGTCTCGAATATCGCTCGGCAGATGTGTCACCACGATGAGGCCGGCGTTCTGCGCTCGTTCACGACGCTCCACCGTCGCCCTGTGCGCCGCGGGCGAGAGGTGGTACTCCAGCGAATCGATCTCCCAATCCAATGCGACGTCATCGAGCCAGTTGTCGGCGATCAACAGGAACTTTCCTCGCTCGTCGTGGACGACCACATTGTGTTGCATCGCCGGAAGTCCGCTGCGCGCGTACAGCTTCTGCGCCTGGGCTTCTGCAACGGAATGCGCGCCGGCCGCCAACTCCCGCAGCACCCGTCGCGGCATCGCCGTCCCACGTGTACTGCCGGCGTCGAGCTCCTTCATGATCGCGTCCACGGTGGCCGCGCCTCGCTGCACGACGCTTGCAATCAGCGCAAGGCACTGCTCGGCATTCTTCATCCGCCGAACTGCATCGCACAAGCACCGAACGATCGGCGCGACGCGGAGCCCCGACCTGATCTCCGCCGTGGGCATTCGCCACGTTCGCTCCACCACTGCGAAGCTCACGGACTTGCGGTGTTGCGGCTCGGGAATCAGTGCGAAAGTCTCGTCCAGCGAGCCCGAAGTACCGAATCCATGCAACGCCAACCCTGCCCGACCACTGATGAGAGCATCTTTGCCGCAGTAGATCGCCACCGCGGTGGCGCGTTCCATCGGCGTCAGCGAGCGGTTCTTCAAGAACACCAACCCAGGCAGCGCCCGTGACCAGCTGCCGTCCGGCTGAGTGCGTCGAACAATGGTCTTCGACGCCACCCCGAGTTCGAGTAGATGCGCTGTCCTCATGAAGCCGCGATCCGACGCAGCCGCGATTACCTTCGCGTCGACTCGTGCTCCACCCCGCTTCATAACCAAGATGATGCACAGTCCGCACACCCCGAATCCATCACGACGACGGGAAACGAATTGCCCTGTGGACAACTCACACCCTGTGGACAAACTGCCGACCCTCGTGCGCCGAGGCGACGCTGCATCACGATCCAATGTCCCCGAAGATTCGCTGCCCGCACTCGATTCGAGGTCCACTCGATGTGCCATTGACTGCCGAAAAGGCCACTGAACGTCACATTGAGTGGACGGGCGGGTCCGGCAATGGGGAACTGACTCGGTCGGCGGGGATACCGTCTACGTTGCAAGTGCATTCTGACTTCGGGAGTGAGATATGACGGCGACAGCAGTTCCCTCGGAGCGGTCCGGGTCCATGGCTCCGCGGTCGTTCGTGCCACCCGCGCGTGGTCGGTTGAGTGAGGTGCCCCATATCGCGGGGTTGGTGCTCGGCGTGTTCGCGGTGTTGTTGTTTCTGTGGAGTCTGTCGCCGACTCTTCGCTTCCTGATTCATGTTCCTCGTGAGTACGTGGACAGCTACTACTTCGATGCTCCCGATACGAGTTTGTCGTGGGCGTTGGTGGTCGGGTTGTTGGCGGCGGCGTTGGCGAGTCGCAAACGCATTGCGTGGTGGTTGTTGACGATCTATCTGGTGTTGTTGGCGATCACCAATGTCGTCGAGGGCATCACGGAGAAGGACGTCAGCTCGTGGATTGCACTGGCTGTGCATGTCGTGGTGACGGGGTTGTTGATCGCCGCCCGCAAGGAGTTCTACACGCGTGTGCGCCGCGGTGCGGTGTGGAAGGCGCTCGGCGTGCTCGTGCTGGGCGCCGCCATCGGGACGGTGATCGGGTGGGCGCTGGTGGCGTTGTTCCCCGGGTCGTTGCCGGAGAGCCAGACGTTCCTGTGGGCGTTCAATCGGGTCACGGCATTGGCGACGGTGGACAACGAGCAGTTCGACGGCAGGCCGAACGGAATCGTCAACACGGCGTTGGGTCTGTTCGGTGCGTTGGCGTTGCTGGGGGCTGTCATCACGTTGTTTCGGTCTCAGCGGTCGAGCAATGCGCTCACCGGTCGCGACGAGTCCGCTCTGCGTGGCCTGCTGGACAAGTGGGGCGCCGACGATTCCCTCGGCTACTTCGCCACCCGGCGCGACAAGGGCGTCATCTTCGCCACCAGTGGCAAGGCGGCGGTGACGTATCGCGTCGAGGTCGGTGTGTGTCTTGCCAGTGGTGACCCGATCGGCAACCCCGAGGCGTGGCCGCATGCGATATCCGAATGGTTGGACCTGGCCGAGAAGTACGGCTGGACCCCGGCTGTCATGGGGGCCAGCGAGATCGGCGCCACCGCGTACAAGCGGGCCGGCCTGAGCGTCCTCGAACTCGGCGACGAAGCAATCCTGAAAACCAAAGATTTCAACCTCAATGGACGCGAGATGCGCCCCGTGCGTCAGGCGGTCAACCGGGCTCGCAAGGCGGGTGTTGTGGTCACCGTGCGTCGTCATCGGGATATTTCGTCGGAGGAGATGTCGGAGATCATTGCCTGCGCGGATGCGTGGCGCGATACCGAGACCGAGCGTGGTTTCTCCATGGCGTTGGGCAGGCTGGGTGATCCGCTGGACGGCGATTGCCTTCTGGTGCAGGCAGTTCAGGGTGAGAAGGTGATCGGTGTTCTCTCGTTGGTCCCGTGGGGTCGTACCGGTGCATCGCTGGATCTGATGCGTCGGGATCCGGCGTCGCCCAACGGCGTGATCGAACTGATGGTGACCGAGCTCGCCACCGGCGCAGACCATTTCGGTATTAGCAAGATCTCGCTGAACTTCGCGGTGTTCCGCGCGGCGTTCGAGGAGGGCAGCCGGATCGGGGCCGGGCCGGTGTTGCGGATCTGGCGAAGCGTGCTGGTGTTCTTCTCCCGGTGGTGGCAGCTCGAGGCACTGTATCGCTCGAACGTGAAGTACCTTCCGGAATGGGAGCCGCGCTACCTCTGCTTCGCCGACAATCGGGTGTTGCCCAAGGTCGGCGTCGCGTCGGCCATCGCCGAAGGCTTCCTGACTCTTCCGACCTTCCGACGGGCCTCGAAGCACACCGGTTCCCACGTCGCGGTGCCCGCAGCTCTGGCCGACGCCGCCGACATTCATCCCGACGGCAGTGGACCCGACAGCGTTCCGGACGAGCCGACGCCGGGCCGGAAGCGTCCCGACCAGGTGCGCGTGCGCATGTCGAAGCTCGATCGCCTCGAACGCGAGGGCATCGAGGGCTATCCCGTCGCGTATCCCCCGACCCACACCGTCGAGGCAGCGGTGGCGTCGCCGCAGGGCACAACGGTGCGAATCGCCGGACGCATTCTGCGTATCCGTGACTACGGCAGCGTGTCCTTCGCCGTCATCCGTGACTGGTCGGCCGATATCCAGGTGCTGTTCGACCGCGAACGCGTCGGCGACAGAATCGAAGAATTCGATGCCGACTTCGACCTGGGTGACCTCATCGAGGTCAGCGGCACCATCGGGTACAGCAGGCGTGGTGAGCTCTCCCTGCTGGCCACCGAGTGGCGCATGAACGCCAAGTGCCTGCATCCGTTGCCGGACAAGTACCGCGGTCTCACCGATCCGGAAGCTCGGGTGCGGCAGCGTTACGTGGACCTGGCGATCAATCGGGATGCTCGCGCTCTGCTGATCGCACGCTCGAATGTGGTCAAATCCCTCCGTGATTCGCTGGCAGAGCGCGGGTACATGGAAGTCGAGACACCGATTCTGCAGCAGGTGCACGGCGGTGCGAACGCCGCGCCGTTCGTCACCCACATCAATGCCTACAACCTCGATCTCTACCTGCGAATCGCCCCGGAGCTGTATCTCAAGCGCCTGTGCGTCGGCGGCATGGAGAAGGTGTTCGAGATCGGGCGTGTGTTCCGCAACGAAGGAGCGGACTTCAAACACAATCCCGAGTTCACGATCCTCGAGGCGTACGAGGCCCACAGCGACTACGAACGCGCAATGGTGTTGTGCCGCGAGTTGATTCAACGGGCTGCTGTTGCGGCGCACGGACGCGAGATCATCCTGCGTCCCGACGGCCCGAACGGAGAGATGATCGAGATCGACATCTCCGGCGAGTGGCCCGTCAAGACGCTGCACGGTGCCGTCGCCGAGAAGTTGGGCGTACCCGTCGAACCGTCGACCCCACTGGGCGAACTGCAACGCCTGTGCGACGAGAACGCCATCCCGTACGAGAAGACCTGGGATGCGGGAGCCGTCGCGCAGGGAATGTACGAGCATCTCGTCGAGGACTACACGGAATTCCCCACCTTCTACAAGGACTTCCCGACGTCGATGTCGCCGTTGACGAGGCCGCATCGGAGCATCCCCGGGGTCGCAGAGAAATGGGATCTGGTCGCGTGGGGTGTCGAGCTGGGTACCGCGTACAGCGAACTGACGGACCCGGTCGATCAGCGGCAGCGACTGACCGAACAGTCTCTGCTCGCGGCCGGGGGCGACGAGGAGGCGATGAGCTTGGACGAGGACTTCCTGCAGGCACTCGAGCACGGGATGCCGCCGACCGGTGGTCTCGGCATGGGCGTCGACCGGGTTGTCATGCTCATCACCGGAGGCAGCATCCGCGAAACGTTGGCGTTCCCGCTGGCCAAGCCGCGTCAATGACCTCCGCTACGACCCCATCCGCGAGGCCGAGTGTGAAAAACCGGGAAAATGATGGAAACTGGACGGTGAAACAGACGGTAGGTCGGCTGAGCATCGTGGGGAACCAAATATGGACAACGGGGATCGAGCCGAACGCAGTGCGTTGTTTCCCGTGAAACATCCGCCCGGTCGATACGTCGAGGTGGACGGACAACGTCTGCATCTGCTCGTACGCGGAACCGGCCCCACGGTGGTCCTCTGCGGAGGCCTCGGCAGCAATTGGTTCGACTGGAACGACACCGTCGACATCTTGAGCGCCCACCATCACGTGGTCGTTCTCGACCGCCCCGGCTTCGGACTCAGCGACCCCCTACCCGTCGGTGCCACGCCCACCGTCCACGGAGAGGCAGACAGGATCATCGGCGTCCTCGACGCACTCGGAGTCACCGAGCCGGCCGTCGTCGCAGGTCATTCGATTGCCGGCTTCTACGCAGAAGCCGTCGCCCGGCTGTACCCGTCGCGCATCCGCGGGATTCTGTTGCTCGATTCCAGCGCAGAATCCGACCCCCGACGCTTCATCCCGGCTGCCGTGCGTGTCGAGGCCGCGCACGTGATCGCAACGATGCTCAGCAAGACCGGCGTGCAGAAACTGATCGGACCGCGTGTACGCCGCATCCTCAACCAGGCGACACCGCCCGACGGAACACCGCAGGAGACATTCGACTGGGTCGACGACATCTATCGCAGACCCACCTACCTCGCCGCCGCGCTGGTGGAGGACGTCGTCTACCCGGATCTCTCCGTCGAACTGAACCGCATCCGCAAGCAGTTCCGACTCGGTGTGCCCGTCATCGTGGCGGCCGCACACACGGGCAGGCCGTCGCCGTGGGGCAAGAGATGGGTACGGACACAGCGCAAACTCGCTGCCTACCTGCAAGCGGATTTCACCGTCGTCATGCCCGCCCATCACCACGCCATGATCGACAAACCCGCCGAGGTCGCGGCCCTCATCGCCGAACTGGTGTGAACTCCTCGCGGCGACGCACGTAACGTGTGTCACCGAGCCCGCAGCCCAAGACCCGAGCCGAAGCTCGGCGATGGCGCGGTAGCACGAGAGGAAATTGAAGATGGGTGCGATCAGCACGACGCAGGGACGACAGTCGAAACTACTCGGACTCGGCGTTCACCGCCCCGAGCGAGTCGTGACCAACGACGAGATCTGCGAATTCATCGACTCGAGCGACGAGTGGATCCAGACGCGATCGGGAATCAAGAACCGGCGCTTCGCCGATCCCAAGGAAAACGTCGTGGAGATGTCCATCGCAGCAGGCCGCAAGGCCCTCGAGGCCAGCGGAATCACGGCCGACCAAGTCGACACCGTAATCGTCGCCACCTCGACGCATCTCGAACTGACACCCCAGGCAGCTGCGAAAGTAGCGCACGGACTCGGCACCAAGGGGCCGGCCGCATTCGACATCTGCGCCGGCTGCGCAGGCTTCTGCTACTCCCTCGCCGTCGCATCGGACCTGGTCAAGGCCGGAACCTCCAAGTACGTCCTCGTCATCGGTGCAGAACAGCTCAGCGTCACCACCGACCCCTACGACCGCACCACGCGATTCATCTTCGCCGACGGTGCCGGTGCCGTGGTCGTCGGACAGAGTGACGAAACCGAGATCGGGCCCGCCGTCTGGGGCTCGGACGGCTCGCAATCCGACGCCATCGTCCAGACAACCGACTGGTACGACTACATCACCGAGGAAGGCCTCGAGCGACCCTGGATCCGGATGAACGGAATCTCCGTCTTCCGCTGGGCCGCATTCGAAATGGGCAAAGCCGCGCAGCGGGTCCTCGACGTCGCCGGCATCAAGACCGACGAACTGCACGCCTTCATCCCCCACCAGGCCAACAGCCGCATCACCGAACTGCTGGCCAAGAGCCTGAACCTCGCCGACGGCACCCCGGTCGCCAACGACATCGCCGAAACCGGCAACACCTCGGCTGCCTCGATCCCCCTGGCCATGGAAGAACTACTGCGCACCGGCAAAGCAAAAGCAGGAGACACCGCACTCCTACTCGCCTTCGGTGCCGGACTCTCCTACGCCGGACAGGTAGTCAAACTCCCCAACCTGTAGTCGCACATCCACACCGAGTGCACCCGATTCCCGAGTGCACCTTCAACCCCAGTCCACTCGATGTGACATTCAGTGGCCTTTTCGGCAGTCAATGTCACATCGAGTGGACTTCGGGGCGGTGTGGGCGGAAGCAGGACCGCAGCGGGGGTCGAGTCGTAAGGTTGTCGTATGCCGAAGCCCCCGTTGCCCGATGCCGCAGTTGAATTGCTGAAGAAGCCGAATCCCGCCGTCATGGCTGTGGTTCGTGCCGATGGAACGCCGATCACCGCACCCACCTGGTATTTGTGGGAGGACGGGAAGGTCGTGCTCAATTTCGACGCGTCTCGGAAGCGTCTCGAGCACATCAGGGCCAATCCGAAGGTCTCCATTTCGGTGTTGGACGAGGCCAGTTGGTACACCCATGTGACGGTGCACGGCTCGATCGAGTTGCAGGACGATCCCGATCTGGTGGATATCGATCGCATTTCGACGCACTACACCGGGAATCCGTATCCGGTTCGGGATCAGCCTCGGGTGACCGGTTACGTCACCGTCGACGCGTATGTGGGCTGGGGCAAGCTCGGCACGTAGCGTCACGAGAGAACGGTTGCGACGGCTGTCCCGAGGTGCCACACTCCCGCCATGGGTTATCCGCAGGGTGAAGGCAGCGATTCGTTCGACGCGTCCAGGAAGGACGAGTCGTACGGGGATTCGCAGCAGTACCCTCCGTACCTGGACCCGAACGCCCAGCACCAGCAGTACCCTCCGAACCCGCAGTATCAAAACCCCCAGTACCAAAACCCGCAATACGCCAACCCCCAGTACGGGAATGCGCCGTATGCCGGCGGGTATCAGGCCCCCGCGTCCACGAACACGTTGGCGATCGTGTCGCTGGTGCTGGGCATTCTCGGTCTGACGTTCATTCCGTTGCTTGCGTCGGTGTGCGCGGTGGTGTGTGGCCACATTGCGCGCGGTCAGATCAAGCGCACCGGCGAAGGCGGGTCGGGGTTCGCGACCGCAGGGCTGATCATCGGTTACGTCTCGATCGCACTGTTCGTCGTCATCGTGGGTGCGATCGTCATTTTCGCCATCGCTGCCGCGAACACGTCAAGCTACTGATACCGGCTGCGCCAATCGGCCGTGCAGGCATGCGGCCCACACGCCTGCGATCAGTGCCAACGCAATGACGAACAGCGCCAACGCGTTCCATCCCAGCGACTGGAACACGACGCCGCCTATCCATCCGACCATGGACGATCCGCCGTAGTAGAAGAGGTTGTACAGCGAGGTCGCCTGCGCGCGGCCGTGGACGGCGCGTTGTCCGGTCCAGCCCGACGCGATGGCGTGCGCCGCAAAGAATCCCATGGTCAGGATCACCAGGCCGGTCAGAATAACGACGAGATTCGACGCCATCGTCAGTGCCACTCCGGCGATCATCGTTGCGGTGGATCCGGCGAGCACCACCGACCTGCCGTGCTTCGTCGCGAGCTTGCCCGCTACCCGTGACGACACGGTACCGCTGAGGTACGCCACGAAGATCAGGCTGATCAGAGACTGTGGGAGCCCGAAAGGCACGGCCTCCAAACGGAATCCGAGGTAGTTGTAGATCGCGACGAAGCCGCCCATCAGCAGGAATCCCTGGCCGTAGAGTGCCGCCATCCCCGGTTCGCGCAGGTTCACCAAGAGCCGTCCCGGCAGGTCACGAATCTGGCTGTGCACCAGCGTCGTTCGCGGTTTCGGTGCAAGCCACACGAACAACGCGGCGGCGAGGGCCGCGATCAGTGAGACGGTCAGAGTTCCGATGCGCCAGTTGGTGTATTCCGCAACGGGTCCGGCGACGATGCGACCGAGCAGTCCGCCGAGCGTCGTGCCGGACACGTACGTTGCCGCGGCCAGGGCTGTGTGACTGCGATGCACCTCTTCGCTGAGATACGCGATCGCTATGGCCGGGAGACCGCCCAGTGCAGCACCTTCGAAGAATCGAACGACCAGAAGGACTTCGAGCGACGGCGCGAGCGGTACCAGCAGTCCCAACGTCGTGGCACCGAGGATCGACGCCGTCATGGCCCGGACTCGACCGATGCGATCGGCCGCAACCGACCAGGGAATGACCGACACCGCGACGGCGACCGTCGCGAGTCCGACGGCGAGCGAGGACAGCGACGGGGTGATGTCGAGATTGGCGGCGATGAGCGGCAGGATTCCCTGCACCGAATACAGCTGAGCGAACGTTGCGACGCCGGCGAACAGCAGGGCCAGGACCAGTCGGCGGTATTCGCGCGATCCCTTCGGGTGTCCCTCCCACCCGAGGACCTCGGGCTGCGTCGTAGTCATGCAGATCACGTTAGAAGCGCTCACGGTATTCGTCCAATGCATGAGACATGGGAAACCAATACACCAACGATATGATTCGTTTCATGCGTCGCGAAGCGATCGAACTGCTGCCGCTGCTGCCGACCCTCGTGGCGGTGGCCGACACCGAACACATCACCGACGCCGCGCACGTGCTGGGCCTTCCACAGCCCACCGTCAGTCGGCAGGTGGCCCGCGCGTCGGCGATCCTGGGCGTCGACATCGTCGAACGACGCGGCCGCGGAATCGTGCTCACCAGCACCGGCCGAGTGCTGATTCCGTACCTGCAGCGAGCGTTGAGCGATATCGATGCCGGCATCGACGCCATGACCGAGCACGACGCTCGGGCCCGCGGCCGTATCGCAGTGGCGTTTCAGAACACCCTGGGCGAGGACGTCGTACCGGCGCTGATCCGGCAGTTCCGCGTCGACCACCCGGCCGTCACGTTCGATCTGGATCAGGGTGCCCGCGCGCGCTGCCTCGACCGTCTCGCCGATGGAGTCTCCGACCTGGCGTTCGTCTCTCTCAGCGCCGAGCACACCGACGACAATTCGTTCCAGCTCTACGACGAGAGGCTGATGCTCGTGGTCCCGGCCGATCATCGCCTGGCCACACGCAGATCGGTCGATCTCGCCGACACCGCCGACGAGAACTACATCGCGATGGGCCACGGTTTCGGCATGCGGTCGATCTGCGACGAGTTGTGGGCGGACGCCGGTTTCAGCCCGCGCATCGCCTTCGAGGGGCAGGACACCCACACGGTGCGCGGACTCGTCGGGGCCGGACTCGGCATCGCCATCCTGCCGCGGATCCGAGCGCACGGCGGAGAAGGAGGAACCGTCGACATCGGGCTCACCCAGCCCGCGGCTCGTCGACGTATCGGCATGGTGTGGGATCCGCAGGCCGATTCGCCGCGTCAGGTCGCGGCCTTCCGATCGATGGTGCAGCGCAGCGGCCGCACACTCGTGATTAGGTGAGTCGATGCAACTGGTTCTGGTGCGGCACGCGCTGCCACAACGGTCGGAGACCTCGGCCGATCCCGCTCTCGCCGACCTCGGCGTCGAACAATCTCTGCGGGTGCCGGGTGCAGTGGCCCGATTCCCGATCTCCCGAGTCGTGTCGAGTTCGCAGCTGCGCGCCGTCCAGACGGCGCAGCCTCTTGCCGATCGGCTCGGTCTGACCGTCGAGTCCGACGAGCGCGTGACCGAATACGATCGCGACTTCGGCGGCTACGTTCCGATCGAGTCGGCCAAGACCGAATTCCGGGAGGCATTCGATCGCATCAAGGCCGGGCATCTTCCCGAACAGGTCGACGAGCACGCATTTCGGCAGCGAGTGCTCGCCGGAGTCGCCGATATCGTCTCGGCCGCCGCACACACCGACACCGTGGCGCTCTTCGCCCACGGCGGCGTGATCAACATCCTGCTGCAGGACATTCTGCAGACCCCGAAGGTGCTCGGCTTCCCGATCGACTACTGCTCGGTGACGCGTGTGCTGTTCTCGCGCAGTGGCGCGAGGTCGGTCTCCTCGGTGAACGAGACCGAGCATGTGTGGGACCTGCTGCCCCGCAACCGGCAATCCACAGAGAGCTCTTAAACTCCCAGGTAGAGGGCATGAAACGCGGCGTCGACGGCCATCGAGTGGTCGGCGAGGCCGTACCTGGCAGTTAGCCTCGAACCCATCATGGGTGAATTGCGTATCTTCCGACGTCCTGCCGTTGCTCTCACTGCGCTGGCGTTTCCTCTGGTAGCGGTGGGTGCTTTTGCACTGGGCACCGGCTACGACCTCGGCGGCGAATCCACGGCCACCACCACCGCCGCCACAGAGCAGGCACCGGACCAGCAGACGGCGGACCAGCAGACGACGGATCCTCTGGCCGCGGCCAGGAGCAGCCTCAACAGCGCTTCGCTACCCATCACCTTTCTCTCCAGCGGTATCGGTCAGCTGACCGACGGCGGCACGCAGCTCAACGACGGCGTCGGACAGCTCGCCGACGGCATCACCCAGGCGCACGACGGAACCATCCAGCTCGCCGACGGGTTCGGGCAGTACCGCGACGGCATCGGTCAGCTCGGGGACGGCGCGTCGCAGATCAGCGGTGGCGTCGACCAGGTTGTCGACCAACTCACCGGCTTCGGCGCTCTGCAGGCCGATTTCACTGCGAAACTCGCCGCCACCGCAGACCAGGTCGATCGCTTCCCGCACCCAGGATCCGACGCCATCTCCGGCGAGATCCGCGGGGTCATCGACACCCTGAACACCCAGGCATTCGGGCCCGACACCCTCGCCCAGCTGCAGACCCTCAAGGGCGGTGCTCAGCAACTGTCCTCCGAACTCAACGACCCCAACAGTCAGTTCCTCGGTGCCACCGCACAACTCGGCGACGCCACGGTCCAGCTGCGGGACGGACTGGGCCAGCTCGACGACGGCGGCCAACAGCTCAAAGCGGGCACCGATCAGCTCGTGACGTCGGTCGAGCCGGTCGAGGGAATCGTCAACGGCATCGCCACCAACGTGCGCGACGCCTCCGCGGCACTCCCGCCGGGAACCGCTGCCACCACCACAGACGACGCCGCCGCCACGGACCAGAATCTCGCGGCCGCGACGACGTCCACCGGAACCGGTGCCACCCCGTATCTGATCGCAGCCCTGGTGGCTCTCGGAGCCCTGGGATGCGTCAGCCTCGTTCGAGTACTCGGCAAGGACAGCAGCCCACGACTGCTCTCGGTGGTTGCAGCCGTCGCCGCGGTCGGCGTCAGCGCCGCTGTGGCCTTCGCCTTCGCCACCGATGCGGCCCTCGGGCCGGTGCTCGGCGCAGGCGTCTTCCTGATCGTCTCCGCCGCGGCATATCTGGCCGCAGCGGGAGCGATTCAGCGAGTGCTCGGCGCCGTGGTCGGCCAGATCGTCAACGTCGTCGCGCTCGTGGTGCAGGTTGTCGTCTGCGGGTTCGCATACGCGTCGACCGCGCCCATCTGGGGCGATCTGGCGGCGTTCATGCCGATGAGTTACACCGCGGCCGGTGCCCGCATCATCGCGTCGGGCGAGATGAGCGGGACCGGCTGGCTCGCGATCGGTGCCACGGCGGCTCTGCTGGCCGTCTCGGCGCTGGTGTATGCGAGCGCGCGGGGTGACTCAGCCGACGGGCCGGAGCGGATGGATGGCGGGCGGAGCCGCGAGATGGGCACCGAACTCGCTTAGCGCCTGCTGCAGATGCGGGGTCTGCATGTGACCGTCGAGGTCCTCCTGCGACTTCCATACCTCGATGGTGACGAACGTGCCCGGCTCCACAGCGGACTCGAACAGCTCGTAGGAGATGTTCCCGTCTTCCTTGCGTGTTTCGGCGACGAGGGCCACCAGTCCGTCGCGCACGGCGTCGACGGCATCGGGCTTGGCGATGATCGTCGCGACGACCTTCAGATCGTTGCTCATGAGGCGTTGCTTCCTTCGTTCGGCGAGAGAGACATTCCTTCACCGAACGTACCCCCGACCCGCCTAAGCTGAGGTGTCCATTCGGGAAGGGAAGTCACAGTGAGCCAGACGGCAACCGACCAGCGCGCCACCAAGAAGGATTGGCTCGGCCTCGCAGTGTTGGTGGTGCCGATTCTCGTCGTGTCGATGGACATGTCGGTGCTGTACCTCGCTCTGCCGTTCATGACGGCCGATCTCGAACCCACCGGCAACCAGACACTGTGGATCCTCGACATCTACGGGTTCCTGCTCGCCGGCCTCCTCATCACCATGGGCTCACTCGGCGATCGGATCGGCCGTCGCACCCTGCTCATGATCGGTGCCGTCGTGTTCGGGGCCGCGTCACTCGCCGCGACGTTCTCCACCTCCCCCGAGATGCTGCTCGTCGCGCGTGCACTACTGGGCATCGGTGGAGCCACCATCGCACCGAGCACATTGTCCTTGATACGCAACATGTTTCACGACCCGACGCAACGCAAGGAAGCCATCGGCCTGTGGACCGCCGGCTTCGCGGGCGGTGCCGCGGTGGGACCTGTCATCGGAGGTGTTCTGCTCGAGCACTTCTGGTGGGGTTCGGTGTTCCTGATCAACATCCCGATCATGGTCGTACTCTTCGTCGCGGCCCCACTTCTGGTCCCCGAGTTCAAGGACACCGACCCCGGCAGATTCGACCCGATCAGCGTGGTTCTCGCGATCTCCTCGATGCTCTCGATCGTCTTCGCCATCAAACACGGCGCGCAGGAGGGAATCGACCTCGCAGCAGTCGTGAGTGCGGTGGCCGGGCTGGCATTGGGCGCGGTGTTCGTTCTCCGGCAGCGCAGGGCCGCGGACCCGCTGATCGACGTCACGCTGTTCGCCGAACGAGCCTTCAGCGCAGCTGTTGTGGTGCAGTTCCTGGTCATCTTCGCGATGACCGGATTCAGCCTCTTCGCCTCCCAGTACCTACAGCTCGTGGTCGGTCTCGGACCGCTCGAAGCCGGCCTGTGGCTGCTGGTTCCCGCCGTCGCCGCCGCGGCCGGTGCCGTGCTCGCACCGACGCTCAGCAAGGTGATCCGGACGGGCACGATCATTGCGGGCGGACTGTTGTCCATCGCCATCGGTTGCACGGCAATGGCATTCGTGAACGCCGATTCCGGGCTACCGTTACTGCTCACCGGTATGGCCGTGCTGACCTTCGGGATCGGCGCTGCCTCGACGCTCAACTCCGACATCGTGCTCACCGCCGCGGCTCCCGAAAAGGCCGGGGCCGCATCGGCATTGTCCGAAACCGGAGCCGAATTGGGCGGAGCCGTCGGTATCGCCATCCTCGGCACGATCGGCAGTACCGTCTATCGACACCGCATGGACGACGCCATCCCCGCGCAGACGCCCGCCGAGATCGCCGATCCGGCACGAGAGACCATCGGTGGCGCCGTCGCCGTCGCCGATTACCTACCGGAGCCGTTCGCCTCGCAACTGACTGCAGTCGCGAACTCGTCGTTCATCGACGGCTTCACTCTTGCGTCGGGTGCGAGCGCCGTCCTGATGGCCGTCAGTGCAGTCACCGTCTTCGTGCTGCTCCGCCGTCAGACCGCGTCGGTGAGGTAGCGCGCCAACCACCGCGTCGCGGACTGGCCGTTCTCGACGTCGTAGCTCTGGTACTCCTGGTGGATGCCGGAGCGGTAGAACGCCTCGATCTCCCGCTGACGCTGAGCGTTCGCCTGGTCGGTGAGCTGGCCCTGCAACACCGGCAGACCACCGGCCGCTGCGAGGTCCGCGATCAGGGACTGTGCTTCCTGCGAGTACTGATCGGCGACGTTCGGCGCAGGGTTGGACGACACTGCCAAGAATCCGGCCAACCGCGCGACGTAGTCGTCCTTGGGCGTCGAGCAGTACAGATCGCCGACGGCACAGAACGTCCGCACCACGGGGCTGACGTAGCCGAATCCGCCGACCCGGGGTCCACCGACACCGGTTCCGACCACGGCCGGCCCTACCAGAGCGTCGGTATCGGAGCGCTTCGGGTCGGAGATCAAGCCCACCGCCACCACCTTGTCCGCGGGAACGACGCCGACTCCGGTGCCGATGGCCGCGGCGAGATCGCCCGCCGCGTCGGCTCCCTGGCTGTAGCCGATGATGCCGAGTTTCGTCGCACCGCAACGATCCGCCATCGCCTTCAGCATCCCGCCTGCGTTGGCGACGGCTGCGGCGCGGGACTGCCCGTACACCTCACCCTCCCAGGGGAATGCGGTGGCGGGATACGAGACGTAGTCGGTGCGGATGCCGCTACCGAGACGATCGGTGACGTCGGTGAGCATCCCCGGCTTCGGTGCGGCACCCGAGCTCGTCTCCCAGGTTCCCGGAATGGCCACGACGTACATCGTCGGGCAATCGGCAGGGTCTGCGGCGGCGGGCGATGCCGCTCCGACGACCAGCCCGGACGCAACAGCTGCAGCGACGCCGATACCGGCGCAGATCTTCTTGACACTCATGGGGAGGGGGCCTCACTGGGTGATCGAACGCTTCGTTTGTTCGATCACCACAATGACAGCGGCCTGTGACCATCAGATGCCCACATGGTTAACGGACGTAACCGTGTGGCCGGCGTCGTGAAACGCAGACGAGCTCGACGTTGTGGACGGGATCGGACCGCAATCCGTCCACAACGTCGAGCTCGGCGAGAAAAGCTACTACCGCTGCGGTGCCTGGGTCGGCACGATCGGCGACGGCAATGCGGTTGCTCCCTGCAGGAAGGTGTCGACGGCGGCCGCGCAGGAGCGGCCCTCGGCGATGGCCCAGACGATGAGCGACTGGCCACGACCCATGTCTCCGGCGACGAACACACCGGGGACGTTGGTGACCCACTCGTTGGTGCGCTCGACGTTGCCACGCTGGTTGAAGTCGACGCCCAGGTCGGTCAGCAGACCGCCCTTGTCCGGTCCGACGAATCCCATGGCGAGCAGAACCAGATCGGCCTCGAGGGTGAACTCGCTGCCCTCGACCTTCTCGAACTTGCCTGCCTTGAACTCGACCTCGCAGGCTTCGAGCGCGGTGACCTTGCCGTCTTCGCCGACGAAACGCTCGGTGTTGACCGAGAAGACGCGTTCGCCACCCTCCTCGTGTGCCGAGGCAACCCGGTACATCAGCGGGTACGTCGGCCACGGGGTGGACGTCGCACGCTCCTCGGGCGGACGGGCCATGATCTCGAACTGGTGGACGCTCTCGGCGCCCTGACGGTGCGAGGTACCGAGGCAGTCCGCGCCGGTGTCGCCGCCGCCGATGATGACGACCTTCTTGCCCTCGGCGCTGACGGGCGGCGCAGCGAAGTCGCCCTGCTGGACGCGATTGGCGTGCGGCAGGAACTCCATGGCCTGGTAGATGCCGTCGAGCTCGCGGCCCTCGATGGGCAGGTCACGCCATGCGGTGGCACCGCCGGAGAGGACCACGGCGTCGAACTGCTCGCGCAGTTCGTCGGCCGAGATATCCACGCCCACATCGACACCGGTGCGGAAGACGGTGCCCTCGGCCTCCATCTGCGCCAGCCGACGATCGATGTGGCGCTTCTCCATCTTGAACTCGGGGATGCCGTAGCGCAGCAGTCCACCGATGCGATCGGCACGCTCGAACACCGTGACGGTGTGGCCTGCGCGGGTGAGCTGCTGCGCTGCAGCGAGTCCCGCGGGGCCCGATCCGACGACGGCGACGGTCCTACCGGTCAGATGGGTCGGGTAGACCGGCGTCACCCAGCCTTCTTCGAAGGCCTTGTCGATGATCTCGACCTCGACCTGCTTGATGGTGACCGGATCCTGGTTGATGCCGAGGACACACGACGCCTCGCACGGGGCGGGGCACAACCGTCCGGTGAATTCCGGGAAGTTGTTGGTGGCGTGCAACCGGTCGATGCTGTCGCGCCAGCGGTCCTTGAACACCAGGTCGTTCCACTCGGGAATCAGGTTCCCCAGCGGGCAACCGTTGTGGCAGAACGGGATACCGCAGTCCATGCATCGACTTGCCTGGGTGCGCAGGGTGTCCTTCGAGAAGTCTTCGTAGACCTCTTTCCAGTCCATCAGGCGCAGGTCGACGGGCCGCCGCTTGGGCACCTCGCGAACCGTGTTCTTCAGAAATCCCTGTGGGTCACCCACGAGCTGCCTCCATGATCGCTTCGTCCACGTCCGCGCCGTTCTTCTCGGCTTCGGAGATGGCCAGCAGTACCTTCTTGTAGTCGCGAGGCATGACCTTCACGAAATGGTTCACCTGCTGTGACCAATCCGCGAGGATCCGCTCGGCCACCTCGGAGCCGGTCTGCTCCTGATGGCGAGTGACGATGTCGCGGAGCCAGGTGAACTCGTCACCCTCGAGCTCCTCGATGTCGACCAGCTCGGTGTTGAGGTTGGCCTCGAACGTCTTGTTGGGATCGAAGACGAACGCGACGCCACCGGACATACCGGCGCCGAAGTTACGGCCCGTCGTGCCCAGAATGACGACCTTGCCGCCGGTCATGTACTCGCAGCCGTGATCGCCGACGCCTTCGACGACGGCTACGGCACCGGAGTTACGAACCGCGAAGCGTTCACCGACGACGCCGCGGATGAGAGCCTCACCGCTGGTGGCGCCGAACAGGAACACGTTTCCGCCGATGATGTTGTCCTCGGCGACGAATCCCTTCGGGGCGTTCAACGACGGCCGCAGCACGAGATGTCCGCCGGACAGTCCCTTGCCGACGAAGTCGTTGGCGTCCCCGTTCAGGCGGAGCGTCATCCCGGACGGGACGAACGCGCCGAAGCTGTTGCCTGCCGAGCCGGTGAACGTGATCTCGATGGTGTCGTCCGGCAGTCCGACGCCGCCGTACGCCTTGGTGACCTCGTGCCCGAGCATCGTGCCGACGGTGCGGTTGACGTTGGTGATCTTGGACTCGAACGCGACCTTCTCGCCCTTGTCCAACGCATTGCGGCTGGCCGCGATGAGCTGCTGATCGAGTGCCTTGTCGAGACCGTGATCCTGGACGCCGGTGTTGTAGAGGTTCTGGTTCATGAACGCCGACTCGACCTCTTCGAGGATCGGCGACAGATCCAGCTTCGACGCCTTCCAGTGCTCCTTGGCCGCTGTGGTGTCCAGCAGACCCACCTGACCGACGGCCTCGTCGAGCGTGCGGAATCCGAGCTCGGCCATGAGCTCGCGAACCTCTTCGGCGATGAACATGAAGAAGTTCTCGACGAACTCCGGCTTGCCCGCGAAACGCTTGCGCAGCAACGGGTTCTGCGTCGCGACACCCACGGGGCAGGTGTCGAGGTGGCAGACGCGCATCATGATGCAGCCCGAGACGACAAGCGGAGCGGTGGCGAAACCGAACTCCTCGCCGCCGAGCAGAGCGGCAACCATGACGTCGCGGCCGGTCTTGAGCTGACCGTCCACCTGCACGACGATGCGATCGCGAAGTCCGTTGAGCAGCAACGTCTGCTGGGTCTCGGCCAAACCGAGCTCCCACGGTCCACCCGCGTGCTTGACCGACGTCAGCGGCGTCGCGCCGGTGCCGCCGTCGTGGCCCGAGATGAGCACGACGTCGGCGTGCGCCTTGGAGACACCGGCGGCGACCGTTCCGACGCCGACCTCGGAGACCAGCTTCACGTGGATGCGGGCCTGCGGGTTGGCGTTCTTCAGGTCGTGGATCAGCTGCGCGAGATCCTCGATCGAGTAGATGTCGTGGTGCGGCGGCGGCGAGATCAGGCCGACGCCGGGCGTCGAGTGCCGAACCTCGGCGACCCACGGGTACACCTTGTGCGCCGGAAGCTGGCCGCCCTCACCGGGCTTGGCTCCCTGCGCCATCTTGATCTGGATGTCGGTGCAGTTGGTCAGGTAGTGCGAGGTGACGCCGAAACGTCCCGACGCGACCTGCTTGATGGCACTGCGTCGCCAGTCGCCGTTCTCGTCCGGCTCGAACCGCGAGACGTCCTCGCCGCCCTCACCGGAGTTCGAGCGCCCGCCGAGACGGTTCATGGCGATGGCGAGGGTCTCGTGCGCCTCGGCCGAGATGGAGCCGTAGCTCATCGCACCCGTCGAGAAACGCTTGACGATCTCGCTGGCCGGCTCGACCTCGTCGATCGAAATGGCTTGCCGCTCTTCGGTCTTGAAGCGGAACAGACCACGCAGCGACGCGAGTCGCTCGGACTGGTCGTCGACCATCTTCGTGTATTCCTTGAAGATGTCGTACTGGCCGGTGCGGGTGGAGTGCTGCAGCTTGAACACCGTGTCCGGGTTGAAGAGGTGGTACTCCCCTTCGCGACGCCACTGGTACTCGCCACCGGTCTCGAGCTCGCGGTGCGCGCGCTCCTGACGGTTGTCGAGGTACGCCACGGCGTGCCGCGCTGCGACGTCGTCGGCGACCTGATCGAGATCGATGCCGCCGAGGTGGCTGTTGAGGCCGGTGAAGTACTCGTCGACCAGTTCCTGCGAGAGGCCGATGACCTGGAACAGCTGAGCTCCGGTGTACGACGCGAGGGTCGAGATGCCCATCTTGGACATCACCTTGAGCACACCCTTGCCCGCGGCCTTGATGTAGTTGGTGACGGCCTTGTCGAACTCGATGTCGGTGAGGGCGCCACGCTCGATCATGTCCTCGATGGACTCGAACGCCATGTACGGGTTGACCGCTGCGGCACCGAAACCGATGAGCAGAGCCATGTGGTGCACCTCGCGGGCATCACCGGCCTCGATGATCAGGCCGACCTTGGTGCGGGTCCGCTCGCGGACCAGATGGTGGTGCACCGCGGCGGTGAGGAGCAGCGACGGAATCGGAGCGAGCTTCTCGCTGGACTCGCGGTCCGAGAGCACGATGATCCGGGCGCCACCCGAGATGGCAGCGGAAACCTGAGCGCGAATGGCCTCCAACGACTTTCGGAGGCCCTCACCGCCCTCGGCCACCGGGTAGAGACCGCGCACGACCACCGAGCGCAGCTCTTCCTGAGTGCCCTCGTCGTTGATGTGGACGAGCTTGGCGAGGTCGTCGTTGTGCAGGATCGGCTGCGGAAGCACGATCTGCTTGCAGCTGTCGGCACCCGGGTTGAGCAGATCGCCCTCGGGTCCGATGGTGCCGCCGAGGCTGGTGACGATCTCCTCGCGGATGGCATCGAGCGGCGGGTTGGTGACCTGCGCGAACAGCTGCGAGAAGTAGTCGAACAGCATCCGCGGGCGAGCCGACAGCACGGCGATCGGGGTGTCGGTACCCATGGAACCGATGGCCTCGGCACCGGACTTCGCCATGGGCGAGACCAGCACGTTCAGTTCCTCGGTGGTGTACCCGAAGATCTGCTGACGGATGAGCACGCGGTCGTGCGGCATGTGCACGTGCGGACGCTCGGGCAGATCGTCGATCGAGGTCAGGCCCTCGTCGAGCCACTGCTGGTACGGATGCTCGGCGGCGAGCTCGTCCTTGATCTCGTCGTCGGAGACGATGCGGCCCTGCGCGGTGTCCACCAGGAACATGCGGCCCGGCTGCAGGCGAACCTTGCGGACGACCTTCGACGGATCGATGTCGAGAACGCCGACCTCGGAGGCCATGACGACCAGACCGTCGTCGGTGACCCACAGCCGGCTCGGGCGCAGGCCGTTGCGGTCCAGGACCGCGCCGATGACGGTGCCGTCGGTGAAGCACACCGACGCCGGTCCGTCCCAGGGCTCCATCAGCGAGGAGTGGTACTTGTAGAACGCCCGACGAGCGGGGTCCATGGACTCGTGCCGCTCCCACGCCTCGGGAATCATCATGAGCACGGCGTGCGGCAGACTGCGTCCACCGAGGTGCAGCAGCTCGAGCACCTCGTCGAAACGTGCTGTGTCGCTTGCTCCGTGAGTGACCACGGGGAAGATCTTCTCGAGTGCCTCGGAGCCGCCGAACACGTCGGAGGTGATGAGCGCCTCGCGGGCACGCATCCAGTTCTCGTTACCGGTGGCGGTGTTGATCTCGCCGTTGTGGGCGACGCGTCGGAACGGATGCGCCAGCGGCCACGACGGGAACGTGTTGGTCGAGAAGCGCGAATGCACAAGTCCCAGTGCGCTTTCGACGCGCTCGTCCTGCAGGTCGAGGTAGAAGCCCTTGAGCTGAGGCGTGGTCAGCATGCCCTTGTAGACGAAGGTCTGCGAGGACAGTGACGGGAAGTACACGGTCTCGCGGCCGGGGCCGTCCTTGCCCGCGCCCTCTTCGCCCAGCTCGTGCTCGACGCGCTTGCGGATGACGAACGCACGACGCTCGAGTTCGAGGTCGGTGATCGACGCGTCGGGGGCAGCGAGGAACAGCTGACGGAAGGTCGGCATCGCATCGCGCGCCAGAGCGCCGAGGGAGGAGTCGTCGGTGGGAACCTCACGCCAACCGAGGACCGTCAGGCCCTCGTTCTCGACGATGCGCTCGACACCCTCGCAGGCGCGTGCTGCGTCGCTGCGGCCCTGCGGAAGAAATGCGACACCGGTTGCGTACGCGCCGGGCGCGGGGAGCTCGAAATCTACGACGGCGCGGAAGAACGCGTCCGGAACCTGGATCAGAATGCCCGCACCGTCACCGGTGTTCGGTTCGGAGCCGGCAGCACCGCGGTGCTCGAGGTTGACCAGGGCGGTGATCGCCTTCTCGACGATGTCGCGACTGCGTCGACCGTGCATGTCCACCACGAACGCGACACCACAGGAGTCGTGTTCGTTGGCGGGATCGTAGAGGCCTTGCGGGCCCGGAGTGTGCTTCATACCTAGCCTTCGGATAAGTCCAGCCTTGATACTCGTCGGCGACGGTGTGGTGTAACCGGCTGCACGAACGGCCTGCGGTGCGTCCTCGCCGTTGAAGCTGCACCTGTCGATCGTCGACGCTTTCCTCTGCACGAGCAGGTAGGCGCGTGGTAGAAAAGTGAGGTCGGGCGGATCCGGCCGTGGTGAGGCCGATCCAACTACGAACGATAAGTCAGTACCTGGGTGCCCCCGCAAATAAGGTAAGCCTATTATGGGCTCTCACCTGCGAATTTCCGTATGCGAGACGTCCTCGGGACCGGCACTTCGACTCCACTGCCGACATCGGCCGAAAATCACACGCCTGTAAGACGATTCGATGCAGGACACCCGGAAAAAACTACTGGCCGCAGCGATCGAATCAGCTGCGGCCAGTGTGGTGGGCGGAGGGGGACTTGAACCCCCACGTCCCGAAGGACACTGGCACCTGAAGCCAGCGCGTCTGCCATTCCGCCACCCGCCCGGGTGACGGCGAGAACACTAACACGCACCATGCCGCGCTCGAAAATCGCCACTTCGAGCTGCCGGGAGCCGACGGCGGCGGGCAGTCCCCGTCGGCGGCACCGTATATCATGCTTGCAGCGCGACTTCGTGATGACACGCGGCCGTCGCGGCCTGCACACCAGCAGGCACCACACGGTGGAAGAACACAGTGAGAGGAGGGGTCACGATGGGCATCGTTCAACGTTTCGAGCGCAAGCTCCAAGGCGCTGTCGGCGACGTCTTCGCCCGCGTGTTCGGCGGAGGCGTCGTACCGGCGGAGGTGGAGGCAGCGCTTCAGCAGGAGGCGTCGGATCTGGTTCGGCCCCTCGAGGGCGGGCACCTCCTGGCACCCAACAGCTACGTCATCACCATCAACAGCTCGGACCACGACGAGCTCGCCGGTGACCGAGCACTCACGGTCAAGGCGTTCTCGCGCCACCTCGACGATTACATCCGCGATCAAGGCTGGCAGACCTACGGCGACGTGGTGGTTCGCTTCGAGCCGTCACCCACCCTTCACACCGGGCAGTTCCGTGCCAGTGGCTCGGTCGATCCCGATGTGGGACGATCGGCGACTGCTGCGCGGAACGAGTCCGCACAGCAGGGCGCGTCGGCACAAGCAGCACCGAGTCCCGTCCCTTCAGCTACGCAGCGACCGTCTGCCCCACCGATGTCGATACCAGGAGCCGGCCACATGACGCAGAACCCAGGCTACGACCCGCAGCGCGACCCCGCGGACGGTCATCGTCCCGATCCGCGTGCGCGCAACGGTTACGCCGGTGGCCAGGATCCGCGCTACCCCGCACGTGAGCAGAACGCACGTGAGCAGAACGGGTACGACGCACAGGCCTACGCACCGGCCGATCACGACCCGCGCTACGACCAGCAGGCGTACAACGGCGGTTACGACGAGCAGCCGTACCCCGAGCAGGGTCAGGCCTACAGCGCAGCCGGCCAGGAACAGGGCTACGACCCCCACGCCTACGGCGCGCCCGGCGGCCAGGACCAGGGCTACGACGCACAGGCCTACAACGCGCAGGGGTACGACGGCCAGGCGTACGACGCACAGGGTTACAACGGCCAGGGCTACGACTACAACGCCGCCGAGCAGGGTGCCGCATACTCCGAGGCCCCCTACCAGGAGCAGGCGTACAACGACCAGGCCGGTCGGTACGCCGAGCCCCAGGCCGCCGGATACCAGCAGCCCGGCTACCAGCAGCCCGGTTACGACTACCCGCCCGCTCCGGCCGCCTACGGTCGTGGCTACCCACAGGGCGCGGGCGACCGCGGCGACGGGTACGGCTACGACCAGCCCGCCTCGTACGCAGGTCAGAGTCAGGCGCTCGCCGCGACGCTGCAGCTCGAGGACGGCAGCGGCCGCTACTACCAGCTCCGTGACGGTCAGAACATCATCGGCCGGGGCCAGGACGCACAGTTCCGACTCCCCGACACCGGCGTCTCGCGTCGACACATCGAGATCCGGTGGGACGGCCGCGTGGCCATGCTCTCCGATCTCGGTTCCACCAACGGCACCACCGTCAACGGCGCCCCGGTGCAGGACTGGCAATTGGCCGACGGCGACGTCATTCGGGCCGGTCACTCCGAAATTCTGGTCCGGATCGTCTGACGATCCTCGTGGGCTCGGGTGGGGGTTCGACTCGCACTCTCGTCCACCCGTATGTCGTCGACACGAGCTGCTTCACCCTATGATGCTGCGAGGCAACCATGTCTGCCGCGCCGCGGCTCTGTGCGTGGGCGGGATGCAGGTCGATTGCGAAGGAGGAGGTGAATCGTCGTGCAGGGATTGATTCTGCAACTGACAAGGGCGGGCTTCCTGCTGTTGTTGTGGTTCTTCGTCTGGGCCGTCCTTCGCACCTTGCGCAGTGACATCTACGCGGCCGCAGGCATGCGAGTGCCTGCTCGCTACTCCGGCGGCTCGAAAGTTCTTCCGTCGTTCAACAAGCAGAAGGTGGCCAAGTACCTCGTGGTGACCCAGGGCGGTCTCGCCGGAACGCGCATCTCGCTCGGCACGCAGCCCGTCCTCATCGGACGCGCGGACGACTCCACTCTCGTTCTGACAGACGACTACTCGTCGACGCGGCATGCGCGCATCTCGCCCCGCGGCGGTGATTGGTACGTCGAGGACCTCGGTTCGACCAACGGCACCTACCTCGACCGCGCGAAGGTGACCACCGCCGTTCGCGTCCCCTTGGGAACCCCTGTCCGCGTCGGCAAGACCGTGATCGAGTTGCGCCCGTGACCCTCGTCCTTCGCTATGCCGCCCGCAGTGATCGCGGTCTGGTTCGATCCAACAACGAGGACTCCGTGTACGCCGGCGCTCGCCTACTGGCGCTGGCCGACGGAATGGGCGGTCACGCTGCCGGTGAAGTGGCCTCGCAGCTGATGATCGCCGCACTGGCTCATCTCGACGACGACGAACCGGGCGAGGATCTGCTGGGCAAGCTCGAAGCAGCCACCCGCGAAGGCAACGCGTCCATCGCAGATCAGGTCGAGGACGAACCCGAGCTCGACGGCATGGGGACCACGCTGACCGCAATCCTGTTCGCGGGCAAGCGAATCGGACTGGTGCACATCGGCGATTCGCGCGCGTACATGCTGCGCGACGGCTCACTCACCCAGATCACCCGAGACGACACCTTCGTTCAATCCCTCGTCGACGAGGGCCGCATCACCGCCGAGCAGGCGCACACACACCCGCAGCGCTCGTTGATCATGCGTGCCCTCACCGGCAACGAGATCGAACCGACGCTCACCGTTCGGGAAGTACGTGCGGGTGACCGATACCTGCTGTGCTCCGACGGCCTCTCGGACGTCGTCAGCGACGAGACCATCGAGAACACCATGAACGAGGGCGAGACGGGGCCCTGCGCAGATCGTCTCATCGAACTCGCGCTTCGCAGTGGCGGTCCGGACAACGTGACGGTCGTCGTGGCCGACGTGATCGACCTCGACTACGGACAGAGCCACCCCATCCTCGGCGGTGCCGCCAGCACCGAAGACGAGGAGGACGCCCCTCCGCCCAACACCGCAGCAGGGCGCGCCGCAGCGATGCGGCCACCGCGTACGACGCCCAAACGCGTCACCGCACCGGTCGTCACGCCCGAGAAGAAGTCGCACAAGCTGCGCTGGACGTTGATCGCCCTGACCCTGGTGGTGCTGGCGGGAATCGGTGCGCTGGTGGCCAATTCGATCATCAAGGGCAACTACTACGTCGGTGCCGACAACAGCAAGGTCACCGTGCTGCGCGGGCTTCCCGGCTCGGTACTGGGCTACTCGTTGCAGAGCGTCGAGCTGATCGGCTGCCTCGACGACGACGGAGCCGTCACGCTGACCGCGCCGGATGCCGCTCCGGCGGACTGCGTTCCGTTCGAGATCGACGATCTTCTGCCCGCCGCACGCGAGCAGGTCACGGCCGGCCTGCCGTCGGGATCTCTCGACGATGCGCGCGGCCAGGTCGAGCGGTTGGCTTCCGGGGACCTGCTTCAGGTCTGCGAGACCGAGCCGGTCGTCACCACGACCGTGGAACCGACTACGACGGCGATCATCCCGCCGCCCGCTGCACCGCTGCCGCCCACGGTCGAACCCACTCCGGAACCAGCACCGACGACCACAGCGGCACCGACACCGACGGTTCCGCAGATTCCCGGCCAGAACTGCAGGACCGGTACTCGATGAGTTCCAATCCGTCCGCGGGAGGGTCCTTTCCGAGTCCGCCCGAAGGATTCGCGCCAGCACCGATTCAATCGAACCGGCGCGGCGTCGAACTGCTTCTGCTCGGGGCCGCCGTCCTGATCACGACGATCTCGCTGGTACTGGTCGAAGCCAGTCAGGAACAGACCATCACCTGGGATCTGGCGAAGTACGCGGTCGCGTATCTCGCGCTGATGACAGTGGCGCACCTGGCCGTGCGACGCTTCGCGCCCTACGCGGATCCGCTGCTGCTGCCGATCGTGGCGCTGCTCAACGGACTCGGTCTGGTGCTCATTCATCGCCTCGACCTGGCCGACGAGCAGCAGGCTCAATATCTCGGAAACCCCATTCCGTCGCCCGATGCCAACCAGCAGGTGCTGTGGACCACGCTGGCCATCGCCGGCTTCGTCGCCCTGCTGGTGCTGTTGCGCGATTACCGCACCCTGGCTCGCTACGGCTACACCGTCGGACTCGCCGGACTGGTGCTCCTGGCCATCCCGGCGATGCTGCCGTCGGCATTCTCCGAGGTCAACGGATCGAAGATCTGGATCAGGCTGCCCGGCTTCAGTATTCAGCCCGGGGAGTTCGCGAAGATCCTGCTGCTCATCTTCTTCGCATCGCTGCTGGTCGCCAAGCGTGAACTGTTCACCGTCGCAGGCAAGCACTTCCTCGGCATGGACTTCCCGCGAGCGCGCGATCTGGGGCCGATCCTGGTCGTCTGGATCGTCTCGGTCGGCGTGCTGGTGTTCGAGAAGGACCTCGGCACGTCGCTGCTGATCTTCGGAACCGTCCTGGTGATGATCTACATCGCCACCGAACGCGTCGGTTGGTTGATCATCGGTTTCGGGCTGTTGCTCGTCGGGTTCCTGTTTGCGTACCAGGTGTTCGGCCACGTCAAGATCCGCACCGACACCTGGCTGCACCCCTTCGACGACTACAACGACACCGGCTATCAGATCGTCCAGTCGATGTTCAGCTTCGCCACGGGCGGGTTGGCAGGCACCGGGCTCGGTAGTGGTCGCCCGTCCCAGGTTCCGTTCGCCAAGACGGACTTCATCATCGCCACGGTCGGCGAAGAGCTGGGCCTCATCGGCCTGACCGCGGTCCTGATCCTGTACTTGCTGTTCATCATTCGCGGCATGCGTACCGCGCTGGCCGTTCGCGACAGCTTCGGCAAACTGCTGGCCGCGGGGTTGTCGTTCACCATTGCCATCCAGCTGTTCGTCGTCGTCGGCGGCGTCACCAAACTCATCCCACTCACCGGCCTCACCACGCCGTATCTGTCCTACGGAGGATCGTCGCTTCTCGCCAACTACCTGCTCCTCGCGCTGCTGATCAAGATCTCCGACGCAGCCCGTGAGCCGGCAAAGCCCAAGAAGAAGCCCGCCCCGGCGGCGCCCATCGCGGAGGCACCGACCGAGATGGTGAAGCGCGCATGAACACTCCCCTGCGCCGCGTGTCCATCGCCGTGATGGTCATGGTCGTCGCGTTGCTCGCCAACGCCACCTACCTTCAGGTCATCAAGGCCGACGATCTGCGCACCGACCCGAGAAACTCACGAGTGCTGCTCGACGAGTACTCACGCCAGCGCGGTCAGATCTCGGCAGGCGGCCAGGTGCTCGCATCCTCGGTCCCCACCGAAGACCGCTACAAGTACCTGCGCACGTACCCCCAGAATTCGATCTCCCCGGCCAGCCCGCAGGCCAACGCGCCGATCACCGGCTACTACTCGATGCTGTACTCGAGCAGCGGCCTCGAACGCGCCGAGGACCCCGTACTCAACGGATCCGACGACCGGCTCTTCGGCGGACGACTGTTCGACCTCATCTCCGGCCGAGATCCCCGCGGCGGCAACGTGGTCACCACCATCGATCCCGTCGTTCAGCAGGTCGCCTACGACCAGCTGACCGCCAAGGGATACACCGGCTCCGTCGTGGCCCTCGACCCGGCCACCGGCAACATCCTGGCCATGGCCAGCACCCCCAGCTACGACCCGAACCTCCTGGCCAGCCACGATGGCAGCACCACCACCGCGGCATGGGAGAACCTGAGCAACGATCCCGAGAAGCCGATGGTCAACCGGGCGATCTCGCAGACCTACCCACCCGGATCGACGTTCAAGGTGATCACCACCGCAGCCGCACTCGAAGCGGGCGCGACACCGGACGATCAACTCACGGCCGCGTCGAACATCACGTTGCCGGGAACCTCGACGACGCTGGAGAACTACAACGGTTCGACGTGCGGCGGCGGCCAGACGGCAACGCTGAGAGAAGCTTTCGCACGCTCGTGCAACACCGCCTTCGTCGAGCTCGGCATCGACACCGGGGCGGACAAGATGCGCGAGACCTCGGCGGCCTTCGGCATCGGTGAGAACACCACCATTCCGCTCACCGTCGCCGACAGCACCATCGGACCCATCGACGACGACGCCGCCCTCGGTCAATCCAGCATCGGCCAGCGCGACGTGGCGCTGACCCCGCTGCAGGACGCCGTCATCGCTGCCACCGTGGCCAACGACGGCGTGCGAATGGCCCCGAACCTGGTGCAGCAGCTGCAGTCTCCCGACCTGTCGGACCTGTCGAGCTACCAGCCCAAGGCCATGGGCCAGGCGATCAGCTCCACCACCGCGGCGACGCTGAAAGACCTGATGATCGGCTCCGAGAACAACACCAGCGGCGAGGGCAAGATCCCCGGGGTACAGATCGCATCGAAAACCGGTACCGCAGAACATGGTTCCGACCCGCGCAACACCCCGCCGCACGCGTGGTACATCGGATTCGCACCCGCCGACGACCCCAAGGTCGCCATCGCCGTCATCGTCGAGGACGGCGGCGACCGCGCCCTCGCCGCGACCGGTGGATCCGTGGCCGCACCCATCGGGCGCGCCGTCATCGCAGCCGCATTGCAGGGGAGGTGACATGACGTGCCACTGAGCAACGGAGCTGTCATCGCGCAGCGCTATCGACTGCTGCGACTCATCGCCACCGGCGGCATGGGGCAGGTGTGGGAAGCAATGGACAACCGCCTCGATCGCCGTGTCGCGGTCAAGGTACTCAAGGCCGAGTTCTCCGAGGACCCGGAGTTCCTGCAGCGCTTCAGGTTCGAGGCACGCACAACCGCGCAGCTGAACTACCCCGGAATCGCTGGGGTCTACGACTACGGCGAGACCCGCGACGGCGCGGGCGAATCACTGGCCTACCTGGTGATGGAACTGGTCAACGGTGAGCCGCTCAACGCCGTGTTGGGTCGGATGTCCCGGTTGCCGCTCGGCCATGCCCTCGACATGCTCGAGCAGACCGGCCGCTCCCTGCAGATCGCACACACCGCAGGCGTCGTCCACCGCGACGTCAAGCCGGGCAACATCCTGATCACCCCCACCGGGCAGGTCAAGATCACCGACTTCGGCATCGCCAAGGCCGTCGACGCATCCCCGGTGACCAAGACCGGAATGGTCATGGGCACAGCGCAGTACATCGCCCCCGAGCAAGCACTCGGCGAGGAGGCCACGTCGGCTTCGGACGTCTACTCGCTCGGAGTCGTCGGATACGAAGTACTCGCGGGCACGCGGCCCTTCGTGGGCGACGGAGCGCTGACCGTCGCCATGAAGCACGTCCGCGAGATGCCGGCCCCCATGCCGCTCGACCTGCCCCCCGCCGTGCGTGAACTCATCGAGATCACGATGGTCAAGGACCCGGCCGCGCGCTACGCCAACGGTGGCGAATTCGCGGACGCCGTCGCCGCGGTCCGGGCCGGCCGTCGCCCACCCGCACCCGGAAACTCCCGCGGTACGGGCACCGGCAGGGTCATGATGCCGGGCGTCGTACCCAGCCCTGCGCCGTCGAGCACCCAGATGATGCCGACGTCGCAGCGCGAGTACCGCGGACCGGCCACCGGAACGGCTGCGGGCGCAGTGCCCGAGGCCACCGGAATGTCGTCGGCGCAGAAGGCACTCGCCTGGGGCGGTGCCGGACTGCTGCTTCTCGCCATCCTCATCGGCGGATACGTGCTGTTGACCGGGGGCAGGGACGATTCGCCGACGCCGTTCGTGCCGCCGACCACCACCACCACGCAGCCGACCACCACCACGACCACAACGACCGAACCCACGACGACCACCGAAGAAACCACCACCACCGAAGAGACCACCACGACCACGACGACGACCACCACGCAGGAGCCGACGACCACCGAAGAAACCACGACGACCTCGGAACAGCCCACGCAGACGACCACGAGACGGCCGCTGATCGAGATTCCATCCCAGCAAGATCCTCGAGGACAACCATGACGACTCCCCGTACGCTCTCCTCTCGCTACGAGTTGGGCGAGATACTCGGTTTCGGCGGCATGTCCGAGGTTCATCTGGCACGTGACACTCGGCTCGACCGCGACGTCGCCATCAAGGTTCTGCGCGCCGATCTCGCTCGCGACCCCACGTTCTACCTGCGGTTCCGACGCGAAGCCCAGAACGCGGCCGCACTGAACCACCCCGCCATCGTCGCCGTGTACGACACCGGTGAAGCCGAGACCGAAGCCGGTCCGCTCCCGTTCATCGTCATGGAATACGTCGACGGGGACACCCTCCGCGACATCGTGCGCGCCGAAGGACCCATGGCACCGCGTCGAGCCATGGAGGTCATCGCCGACGTCTGTGCCGCACTCGATTTCAGCCACCGCAACGGAATCGTGCACCGCGACGTCAAGCCCGCGAACATCATGATCAACAACGCAGGCGCGGTGAAGGTGATGGACTTCGGCATCGCGCGCGCCATCGCAGATTCCTCGTCGCCGATGACCCAGACGGCAGCCGTCATCGGAACCGCTCAGTATCTCTCGCCCGAGCAGGCACGCGGCGAACAGGTCGACGCTCGATCGGACGTCTACTCCCTCGGATGTGTGCTGTTCGAGATCCTCACCGGCGAGCCCCCGTTCAAGGGTGATTCACCGGTCGCCGTCGCCTACCAGCACGTGCGCGAGGATCCTCAGCTGCCGTCGCTGGTCAACGACACGGTGCCGCGCGAACTCGACTCGATCATCCTCAAGGCGATGGCCAAGAACCCCGCCAACCGCTACCAGAGCGCCGCCGAGATGCGCACCGACCTGGTCCGTGTCCTCGGAGGTCAACGGCCGAGCGCCCCG
Source organism: Rhodococcus sp. 15-2388-1-1a (assembly GCF_002259145.1). NCBI lineage: Bacteria > Bacillati > Actinomycetota > Actinomycetes > Mycobacteriales > Nocardiaceae > Rhodococcus > Rhodococcus sp. 15-2388-1-1a. The sequence goes on from NZ_NPFP01000018.1 coordinate 152,044, forward strand.
ATGGTCATGAACGACGAGGACCGCACCACGATTCTCGGATCGGTCGATTCCCGGCAGGCAGACTTCTCCGGCGCGGACAAACCCGCCGCCGTCGCCGCCGCCGCACCCCGTGCGTCGAGGCACGGCGAACCCGAGGATCGACCCAGGAACCGTCGAGGCCTCAAGATCGCGCTGATCTCCGCGGCGTCGATCATCGTCGTCGCGATCGTCGGAGCATTCCTGTGGTCCCTCGGTCCGGGAGCGGATCCCAAGTCCGTCACCGTGCCGTCCGTCGTCGGGCTGGCCTCGGACGAGGCGCAACGGGAGCTGGAGAATGTCGGCCTGCGCGTCACCGTGCAGGAGAAGCCCGACGCCTCGGTGCCGGAGGGATCGGCGATCGGGACCAACCCGGCCGCGGGGTCGCAGACCGAATCGCCCGGGGACATCCAGCTCGACGTCTCCTCGGGCCCCCAGCAGGTGCAGGTGCCGCGACTGACCGGACGAACGCAACAGGAGGCGTCGGACGCCTTGAACGAGGTGGGCCTCGAACTCGATCCCACCGTCGCCCGTGCGCCGTCGACGCCGGAGAACCTCGACAAGGTCGTCGAGCAGAACCCGTCCTCGGGCGTGAGCATGAACGCCGACTCGCAGGTTCGCATCACGCTCGGTTCGGGACCGGCGCAGGTACGGATGCCCAACGTCGTCGGCCAGCTCGTCGACGTCGCGCAGCCGAACGTCGAGGGTGCCGGGCTCCGCGTCCAGGTACAGAACATCGATTCCAGCCAGCCGGTGGGGCAGGTCGTCTCGACCGACCCCGCCGGTGGCGCCAACATCGCCGAAAACACCGTCGTGACGCTGCGCGTCTCGAACGGGGACAAGATCCCGATGCCCGACCTCTCCGGCCTCACCGAAGCACAGGCTCTGACGGCACTGGAATCGGCAGGATGGACCGGAACGGCGTCGAACCTGTCGACGTCGAGGCAGTCGACGCTCGACCCACTGATGGTCGGCCGGGTCGTCAATCAGACCCAGCCGGCGGGCTCGGAGATCAGCAAGACCGACACCATCACCGTGAGCATCGGGGCATTGGGAATCCCCAGCGGCAACTAGCCGCCCCGAGGCCGGCTCAGGCGAAGGCTTCGGCGACCTGAGCTTCGAGCTTGGCGACGAGACCGGGGTCGGTCGGCATCCCGCAGACGGTGAGCCAGTTCGCCAGCATGCGGTGTCCGCCCTCGGTGAGGATGGACTCCGGGTGGAACTGGACGCCGTGAATCGGTAACTCGGTGTGCCTCATCGCCATCACCAGACCGGATTCGGTGCGCCCGATGATCTCGAGTTCGGCCGGGATCGTGTCTTCCCGGACGGTCAGCGAGTGGTAGCGAGTGGCGGTGAAGGGCTCGTTCATGCCCTCGAGAACTCCGACGCCCGAATGGTGCACCAGACTGGTCTTGCCGTGCAGCAGTTCCGGAGCCTTCTCCACGGTTGCGCCGAACGCTGCGCCGATCGCCTGATGACCGAGACAGACCCCGAGCAGGGGCGTCTTCGTGCGAGCACTTGCCGAGACCAGATCCATCGTGGCACCTGCGCGCTGCGGCGTGCCCGGTCCCGGGCTGAGCAGAATTCCGTCGAACCGGCCCGCGACCGCATCGCGGTCGGTGAGGCGCCCGTCGTCGTTACGCCAGACTTCGACATCGGCGTTCAACTGGCCCAGGTACTGGACGAGGTTGAAGACGAAGCTGTCGTAGTTGTCGACGACGAGAATACGCATGCGGACAGCGTACTCAGCGAGGCTGTGCATACCGCATGCGCACCGATTCGGAGTACGCGGGCACCGAGAGGTCCTCGGACGCTGCGACGTCGTAACGGAGGCCGTATCGCAACGCGTACTGCTCGTACAACCGCACACCCGGCTCGTTCTTCAACGCCGCGCGCAGCCGATCCGAATCCCCGATCGCCGTCATCACGTACGGCGGACTGTACGTCCGCCCGCCGAGAAGAAGGGTGTTCCCGATGCAGCGCGGAGCCGACGAGGCCACCAGCCGTTGATCCTGCATCGCGATCGCCGACGCGCCGCCTGCCCACAACGCGTTGAGCACGCTCTGCACATCGACCTGATGAACAACCAGATCGTCGACCGACGCGTCGGACGCATACGAGCCGTCCGGACCACGAGGGGCGTCGGCCATCGTGACGGTCAGACCCCCGCCGGACGCGGGCTCGCGTCCCGCCGCGTCGGCCAGGGAATCGACACGCGCCAACGCGTCGGCGACCTCGGTGTCCCCCGTCGCAGTGCGCTGCTGAATGGACTCGAGCTGCTGCTCGAGCGTGTCTCGGCTCCGCTGGGCATCATCACTGCTGCGTTGAGCCGCGTCGACCAGATCTGCGAGCCGGGTGGTGTCCCCGCCGCGCAACTCGGTGCCGTCCGATACATGCCTGGTGGTGCCGAGCAGCAGACCGACGACAGCGCACACCGCAACGGCGAGCACCCACCAGCGGGTGTCGGCGGGGGCAGTCGATCGTCGTGTCACGGGTGCTCGCAATTTGTCCGGTGGGTCGGTGCTGGGCTCACCTGCGTTAGCGTGTACAGCAACCGGTCGGTGACCGTCACGGTCCTCGAAGTCACACTAGCCTGGGGATGCGCGACACCCGCCGATCCACAGGTTCCGATCGTCAGTTGTCCACAGGTACGGCCGCAGTGCCACGGGCCGTCACGAACGCGAAGAGGAAGCAATGCCGAAGTCGAAGGTACGGAAGAAGAACGACTACACGATCAACCCGGCGAACCGCACGCCGGTCAAGGTCAACGCCGGGCCGTCACCGGTCTGGTACGTGGTGCTGATGCTGGGATTCATGCTGGTCGGGCTTCTGTGGCTGATCGTCTACTACCTGGCTTCCGAGGACATCGCCTTCATCGGAAACCTCGGTGCCTACAACTTCCTGATCGGCTTCGGGTTCATGGTCGTCGGACTCGTCATGACCATGCGGTGGCGCTGAGAGTCGACCGAGTTACATCGATGTCATTCATCCCCAATGTGGATAAACCCTGTGGATAACTCTACGAACGATCCACAGGGTGTGTACGAACAGCAGTGGGCGACGCCCCTCGTCGCCGTCGCAGCCCTGGTCGTAGGCGGAATCGCCCTCGGAATCGGCGCCGCATTTTCCTCCACCGACGCCGCCGGAACATTCCTCGTCGGCCTCGCAGCCGTCGGAATGTGGATCATCGCCGCACTCGCCGGCGCACAACGCCCGCGACTGGCCATCACCCGCGACGGATCACTGGTGATGAAACGCCTCACCGGAACACGCACCTACACCCGCAACGACATCGTCCGCGTCAAAATCGTGCGATACCCCAGACTCGGCCGACGAGTGCCGATGCTCGAACTCGACATCCGACCACCCGGCGAAGACGACGACAGACTGATCATCTTCGGCCGATGGGACCTCGGAACCGACCCGCGAGACGTATTCGACGCACTCGAAATCCACGGGCTGGTGCCACGCAACACCTGAGCGTCCGGCCCCTGTGGGTTACTCGATGTGACATTCGGTGGCCTTTTGGGGGGTCGATGTCACATCGAGTGGACTTGCTAGAGGCCCATCTGGGCGCGCAGGTCGAGGACGCGGATTGCGATGATTCCCAGGGACACCAGAGCGACGGCGATGACCGACAGCCATGCCATGGACACGCCGGCCATGGTTCGTGGTTGTCCGGTGTCTGGGGTTCGGTTGGACAAGAACACCAGACCGGCGGTGGCGGCGGCTCCGGCGACGAGTCCGCCCATGTGTCCCCACAGCGAGATGCTGGGGATCGAGATGCTGATGAAGATGTTCACCGCGATGACGATGAGGATGGGTGCCGGGCTTCGCTTGAGCCGTAGCAGGATGACGGCCTGGGCACCCAGGAGACCGAAGACGGCTCCGGACGCGCCGACGGTGAGCGCCAGTGGGTTCTCCAGCAGCATCACCGACGCACTTCCTCCGAGGAGCGAGAGGAAGTAGACGACCAGGTAGCGGGTTCGGCCGAGCACGAGTTCGACGTCACGACCGATGATGTACAGCGCGAACATGTTCACGAGCAGGTGTATCGGCCCGTAGTGGACGAAGCCACTGCCGATCAGCCGGAACACATCGCCGTCGGAGACGAGCAGGCTGTTGAGGGCCCAGCTGCGGGCGAGCGCGGATCCGGAGGTGTTGTTCATCGGATCGCCGGACTGCGCCACCGTGATGGCATAGACGATCACGTTGATGGCGATGAGGGCGTACGTCAGCGGGGTCTTGGCGGATCGTGCCATGGGTGCACCGGCGACGGTCTGCGCAGTGCGGATGTTCTTGTTGCCCTCGCGCACGCAATCGACGCAGTGCTGTCCGACGGCCGCGGCCTGCAGACACTGCGGGCATGCGGGCCTGCCGCAGCGCGAACAAGCCAGGCCGGTCGGGCGATCGGGATGTCGGACGCACACCGACTGGGGTGGGTTGGGCTGGTCGCCGTACGCGCCACCCCAGCCGGGGTTCGTCATCTTGTCGAAAGTCCTTCGGTCAGATCAGGCGATGGTGATGTTGTTGATGACAACCTCGTCCACCGGGCGATCTCCGCGGCCGACCGGCGTGCTCGAGATCGCGTCGACGACCTTCTTCGACGCCTCGTCGGTGACCTCACCGAAGATGGAGTGCTTGCGGTTGAGGTGCGGGGTCTTGCCGGTGGTGATGAAGAACTGCGAGCCGTTGGTGCCGGGGCCTGCGTTCGCCATGGCCAGCAGGTACGGGCGATCGAAGGACAGTTCCGGGTGGAACTCGTCCTCGAACTTGTAGCCCGGTCCACCGGTACCGGTGCCGGTGGGGTCGCCGCCCTGGATCATGAAGCCGTCGATGACGCGGTGGAAGACTGCGCCGTCGTAGAACGGTCCGGTCTTGGCACCCGACGCGTTCTGCGTCGTGTACTCCTTGGATCCGTCCGCGAGACCGACGAAGTTCGCGACGGTCTTGGGGGCGTGATTGCCGAACAGTTCGATGACGATATCGCCGCGGTTGGTGTGCAGCGTGGCCGTTTGGGTCTTGTTTGGTGAAGTCACGCCCTCCATCGTGCCATCTCGGGCGATCGGGCAGTTCACAACGGGCGTCGAGTCGGCTGGATCGCGAAGGTTCAGCGGGGGTCGTGTTGTGGAACAGTGAGGGTATGACGAGCACAACGAAGTCCGACCGGGTTCGGTCGTCCACCGGTACCGCAGCATCCGCCCTGCTCGGCGCCGCATCCGCCGCAAGCAAGGGCCCGGCCGGAGTCGGTCTGCTGTTGGCCAGACGAGGTTACGGGCTGGCCCGCAAACAGGCTGCGCAGCGCCGAGCAGTGACCGCAGAACGCATTGCCGAAGCGAATCGCACCCGAGCGTTGGTCACGGTCGACTCGGGATCGCGTCAGACCAGGCGAATTCTCGTGTTCGGCGCCGCTGCTGCCGTCGTCGGTGGTGTCGTGTTCTTCCTCGGTCGCCGTCGCAACGAGGTGCCCCCACCCGCCGATGCTCCGCCGAGCCTGGCCGACTACGACGACACGTCGTCATAGGTACAGAACTCTCTGCAGCAGATCGAGCAGACCCGGCCTCGCTCTGACCACGGCCTCCCCGCTGCGATCGGCTACGACCAGCGCGGTATTCCGGCCGCTGGTGGAGCCCTCGGTGAGATAGTCGCTGTGCCCGATCGAATCGTGGCCCCCGTCGGAACGCTCCGTGGACAGCACGGTGACTCCGTCCAGTGCGCCTGGATCGCGACCGAATGCACCCAGGTCGGCGACGATATCGCCCTCGGCCTCCGCCGCGAAGACGTGTCCGACGGGAAGCCGAAGATCTGCCACGCTGTGTGTGCCGAATCCCGGTGATCCGAGAGCGACGAAATCGTCGACCCCGGTGTCGTCCAGGAGAGCGGTTGCCGCGGTGAGGGATCCGTACGAGTGGGCCAATACCGACAGATGCGGGTCGCTCGCACGTGCGGCGTCGAGGCCGTCCAGGAACGGAACCAGTCGATCCGCTCCCGCCCGCGCCGCCGCACCCGAGGCCACGCTCCGGTCCGGATCGAGCAGGCTCCAACCGAGCTGCGGGGCCCGGTAGTCGAGCCAGGTCACCGCGGCCGCAGACTGCGGAACAAGCTGCTGCACAGTGTCTTTGACGTTCTCCATGTCGCCGTCGTAACGAAGAAGGTTGCCGTGCACGGTCGAGTCGAGACCGGGCACGAAGACGGCGACATGGGTGGCCGTGTCGACATCGCCCACCGCTACGGCCGCCAGCGTCTCCTCGTAGGAGGAATTGTCGAGGACCAGAAGCTGCCGAGCCCCCTGCGCCAGCGTCGCGTCGATCGCATCGAGTGATGCCAGCCGCGTGCGAGTCTGCTCGAGTCCGGCATCGGCGTCACTGAACATGCCGCCGAACACGTTGTGGGCCAACTCTTTCTGCAGTTCGACTTCGACGGCGCGGAGGCGGAGACGCTCGGCGGCCAACACTCGACGGTTCGCGCTGTCACGTACTCGTCCAGGCAGGCCGTCGAGATTGCCGATCAGCGCCGGCTGTTCGACCAGCAACCTGGTGCGTGCCGCAGGCGAGAGCGCGCTCCAGAAGGCAGCATTGGCCGCCGGGGACCCGTCCCGCGGCACCGAAGCGGCAACTGCCGTCGCAACGGAGGCTGCGGAGGTTCCCCCGACGAGGCGTCGGGCAAGGACGTCGTCGAAGTCCGTGGCCGTACGAATCAGCTGCGCGATTCGCTCGGCGAGCTCCTCACGGCATCGACGTCGCTCTCGCATCGTCGACCACAGATCCACGAGCGCAACCGAATACGACGCGCCGGCGTCGGACACCGAGCCGTCGGATCCGACCGCGAATCGCTCCTCCGCCGCCGTCTGCTCCACCGAGCGGAGCGCAGTGACCAGACTCTGCATGTCTATCGACGCATCCGCGGTGCATGTCGCGATCCGAAGCAACTCGGCTGCGGCGTCTCCCAGATCGGACCGGATGCGTCTCATGGCCTCCCGTGCCGCCTCGGCCGCGGGACCGTCCCACCCTTTGCCCACAATTTCGTCCGTTACCGAATCGTGGACGGCAGCCACCTCTCGCCACCGCCGCATCAGGCTTTCGGACGCGGCGACCAGCACTCGGCTGTCCCATGACCTGAATTCGTCGAGAGTGACCATCGCGTATCCCCCGCAGCATCGTCGTTGCCGACGAGTCAACGCGAGAAGTACACCTCGCCGAGAAATCTATCCCCAGCCTGTGGATGAAATCTGGGGATCAACGATGCGTCGAGTGAGTGCTACTGCGCAATTCTGCGGATCGGGCCGCTGTAACCAGCGTCGGGATCGGACGGCCGACTGGTCCTCGGCGGTCTGCTTCGCTTCGCCCGGTACAGATCGGCGTCGGCTGCACGATAGATCTCGCCCCAGCGGCGTCCCGCGGGCATGCACGCCAATCCGACGCTCCATTCCGCGCGATGAGCGAGGCGCAGGCGCTCGATGATCTGCCAGGCCTCCTTTTCGAGAACTCCCGGCATGAACAGCACGAATTCGTCTCCGCCGAGCCGACCGAGAACATCCCGTTTGGTCAGCTGCCCCTTCCAGGCCTTCGAGACCCGAGTGAGCAGGACGTCACCGGCAATGTGGCCGTACTCGTCGTTGATCTCCTTGAAATTGTCCAGATCGAGCACGGCGAGACTGACCGACAACCCGCGAGCAGCGCACGCCGGCAGCATTTTCTCGATCTTGGATTCGAACCCGAACCTGTTGAGCAGACCGGTCAGCGCGTCGTGCGTCGCGGAATAGCGCATTCGGCGCGCGAAGACACCGAACACCTCGGTCGCACCGACGATGCCGAGCGCCACGAGGATGTAACTGATGAACGGCGTTCCGTACGGCGCAATCGCCGCTCCGATGACCGCCGAAACAGCAAGCACTGCAACCCAAATGCCTGCGTTGCGTTCGGACCAGAACGCACCGATGTGCATACCGAGGAACATTGCGGCCTGCACGCAGATCAAGAACGCGGGCATGGTGTCGCTGCTCCCCAACGCACAGGCGAGTGCCATCACCGACAACGCGGTCGCGAATCCCACCGCCTGTTTGGGGCTCGGCACACCCGCCCTCGCCAGCACCACGATCGCAGCCGGACCCAGAAGCAGAGCCAACGCGGCCAGAACCTGCTGGGCACCGGTCAGATTCGACCACGACGCTATCGCGCTGGCAGCGTAGAGAACCGTGGTGACCGCCGCGAAGACGGCGAGCATGCGGCCGGACTCGTCGAACCTGGGCCTGCTCACCAGTCGATTCCAACCGTGCAAGACCATGATTCGGCCGTCTGGAGGCAGCATTCACCGATGGAGACACCACCACTCACCCGATACCCCCCAGGCACCATCGGCCCTCCCCACGCACTACGGCCATCGCCTCACATGACCCAACGATGCCCGGACTCTAACACCTCCGAGACGCGATCACGACTCTGGCCAGAGAAGACGCAGCAGGTCAGGACGCCTTCTCGGCGCGAGCAGCCTCCCTGGCAAGCAGTCGATCACGTGACTCCTCGAACTTGGTCGCCTTCTCCGCCAAGTCTTCGACGAACGCTGCCAGTCGATCGCGATCCCGCTCGCCCTCACCCGTGAAATCGTTGCGCTCGAAGATCTTCCATTTGCGCAGAACCGGCATCAACACCTCGTCCAGATGCTGCCGGAGATCGTAGATCCCGTGCTTGGCCAAGGTCATCGCGTTCTTGCGGAAATTGGGCATGTTCAGGCCGGGCATCTGGAAGTCGGTCGCGACATCGGTGATGGCACGAACCATCTGATCGGGCACCAGATCCAGCGACGCCTCACCGAGGTTGCGATAGAAGATCATGTGCAGGTTCTCGTCCGCTGCAACACGAGCCAACATCCGATCCGCCACCGGATCTCCGCACGCCAACCCCGTGTTTCGGTGCGAGACCCGCGTGGCCAGCTCCTGAAACGTCACATACGCCACCGAGTGCAGGAAATTCGCGCCGTCCATCGGCGCATCGATACCCACCGTCATGTGATGCATGCGAGCCCGCTCCAACTCCACGGGATCGACCGCGCGGGTCACGACCAGATAATCGCGCATGACGATGCCGTGCCGGTTTTCCTCCGCAGTCCAGCGCCCCACCCATGTGCCCCACGCACCGTCCAACGAGAAGTTGTCCGCCAACCCACGGTGATACGACGGCAAGTTGTCCTCGGTCAGCAAATTGGTGATCATCGCCGTACGAGCCACTTCCGACAGCGACGACTGCTCGAGAGACCAGTCCTGCCCACCCATCGCCGCAAAGTTCCGCCCCAGATCCCACGGAACGTAATCATGCGGATGCCATTCCTTCGCCATGGACAGATGGCGATTCAGATTGGCTTCCAGCGTGCCGTCGAGTTCGGTCAACAGCTCTTCATGATCGAGAACACGCGTCATCTGCGGGGCTCCTTCGAAACTCGAGATGCCCGAATCGCCAACCGATCCGAGACAGTGGCGAACACCGCCCGCCGAGATCGAACGACGGCACACCCCCCTGCGGTGCGCCGTCTCGACCGTTCACGTCGATCCGAGAACCGACGCCCTTGCACACCGACCACGCTAAGGACCGAACCATCGATGCGACACAGAACAGATGACTGTCTGGATATATGGGCGCCGAAGCACAGACCGCCTTGGGTCCGATCACAACCGGACGGCTGATCCGCTGCGGACGTCGCGGTACTCGAGGGCACTCAATGTCACATTCAGTGGCCTTTTGGGGGGTCGATGTCACATCGAGTGGACTTGGGACCGGATGGAGAGAGACAAAAAAGGACGCCCACCGAAGTGGACGTCCCTTTTTCTTGTGGAGCCTAGGAGATTCGAACTCCTGACATCTGCCTTGCAAAGGCAGCGCTCTACCAACTGAGCTAAGGCCCCGGGTGTTGCCGGTAATCGTGAACGAACCTTACACGTCCACTCCGAGCGATTGTCACGCGGTGGGGATGCTGTGCCAGACGCCGTCCGAGCTGCGCTGCGAGCGCACCTTGGATAATGTCAGCACTGCGATCACCGCCGATGCGACCAGAAGAAGGATTTTCACGTCCTGCCTCTTTTCGTTCGTTCGGTGTGGGCCTAGGAGGACTTGAACCTCCGACCTCTTCCTTATCAGGGAAGCGCTCTAACCGCCTGAGCTATAGGCCCTCATCACTACTTCGGACCGAAGAAAACCTCTCCTCGAACCGAGGGATGAGATTACCGTATCGGGCCGCTGTCTTCCAAAACGGCCCGATACGGCTCTCGATGGTGCAGGTCAGTCGCGGTCTGCCAGTGTCACTTCGACGCCACCGACCAGGTCCGAAGACAGGTTGTAGATGAAGGCGCCGATGGTGGTGAGAGCGGTGAAGAGGACGACATTGATCACACCGATCACTGCTGCGTAGCCGAACACCTGCCCGGCACTGACAAGTCCGCCGTCGCCGGATTCGTTGACGATCTCGGTGAACGCACTGTTGAGACGTTCCCAGACGCCCATGCCGTCGAGCACGGCGTACAGCAGGCCGACGGACACCATCCACACGAAGAACAGTGATACCGCGATCACGAGGGCGATCTTGAGCGTCGACCACGGATCGATCTTGCGGATCTGAATGGTCGCCCGCAGGGGATCGCCGTCCGCACTGGGCACGGCCGTGATGGCCGCGGGTGCTGCGCGCTCGGACGGGGACGGCTCCGGGTGCCGGACGGCAGACAGATCCGGCATGTCCTTCGCCAGATCCTTGCGTTCGATGTGCCGTGTCGGCCCGTCGATGACCGCCGCCTTCGACCTGGCGGCTTCTCGCCGTTCGGTCTTGTCCTCGGTCGATTCGCGCTGGACCGGCTCGGCGGCCGTACGTGCGGACCGATCGAACTCTGCGTTCGGAGGCAATGCGGCACCGCGTCCGGACAGGTTGGTCTGCGGCTGGTTCTGCGGCTGCTGCCGGTCGTCCGTTCCTTGCGATGCGGGACGCTGACCGACTCCGCGCTGCCAGGGCGGCGTTCCGGAGCCACCGTGTGGAGCGTCGTTCTGCTGGGCCGGCATCGCCTGAGTGGCTGCCGGACCGGCCTCCTGAACCCGAGCGGGCTCACGAGATGCTTCACCGGCGGCCGCCGACTCGGCGGACACCTCCGGAGAGCGCACGGTCTCGTCGGGCGACGCCGAAGGCTGCGGGGCCGAGGGCTGCTGTCCCGACGGCTGCGGGGTTGCCTGCCGTGGGGGTTGACCGGCCGGTGCCTGCCGCTGCGGTGGCTGACCGTTCGGCGGCGGACCACCATTGGGCCGGCCGGGTGCTTGCTGACCTGGACCGGGTTGACGGCCAGGAGCCTGGGGCGGCTGAGCCTGCGGCGGACCGGCAGGAGCCTGTCCCTGACGAGGGGCAGGCGGACCCTGTTTGCCGGACCCCGGGGGCGCCTGGGGCGGCGGTCCCTGAGGTGCGGGCGGTCGCTGCGGGGGCGGAGGTCCCTGAGCCGGACGAGCCGGGCCGTTCTGAGCACCGGGTGCCGGTCGCATCGGAGGGCGAGCACCCCCCTGCGGGGCCGGGCCACGGCCCGCGGCGGGCGCCGGACGAGCAGCCGGCTGCGGACGGTTGCCCGGGCGAGCTCCCTCGGGCGGCACCGGACGCGCGGGCTGCGCAGCCCGATCACCGTCCCGGCTGTCCGGTCCACCGCTGGGGCCGGGCCTGCTACCAGGCCGGTTGGGAGTGCTCACTTACGACTCCTTCGCTGCATCGTCTTCGGTGCCCAGAGCATCCGGTTCGATCTCGTCGGCGTTGCGCGCGATCGCGAGCAGGGTGTCGCCTTCACCGAGATTCATCAACCGCACGCCCTTGGTCTGTCGGCCGGCCTTCCGAACCTGCTTGGCAGCGGTTCGGATTACGCCACCACTGGACGTGATGGCGTACAGCTCGTCCTCGTCGTCGACGATGAGAGCTCCCACCAGCGTGCCACGCTTCGGGTCGTACTGGATTGTCAGCACTCCCTTTCCGCCGCGGCCTTGCTGGGGGTAATCCTCCATCGCGGTGCGCTTGGAGTAACCACCCGACGTAGCGACCAGCAGGAACTTGTTCTCGCTGACGACGTTGAGCGAGAGCAACGCGTCCTCGCCGTTGAAGCGCATACCCTGCACACCCGAGGTGGCACGGCCCATCGGGCGCAACACCTCGTCGGTAGCAGAGAACCGGATCGACTGACCCTGCGCCGAGACCAGCAACAGATCGTCGTCCGAGGACGCGAGAACGGCTCCGACCAACTCGTCCTCACCACGCAGGTTGACCGCGACGATGCCGCCGCTGCGGTTGGAGTCGAAGTCGGTCAGTCGTGACTTCTTGACCAGACCGCCCTTGGTGGCGAGCACCAAGTACGGAGCATCCTCGTAGGTCTTGATCTGGATGACCTGCGCGATGCGCTCGTCCGGCTGGAAGGCGAGCAGGTTCGCGACGTGCTGACCGCGGGCGGTTCGGTTCGCCTCGGGCAGTTCGTAGGCCTTGGCCCGGTAGACGCGACCCTTGGTGGTGAAGAACAGGATCCAGTCGTGCGTGGAGCAGACGAAGAACTTGCTGACGATGTCGTCCTGCTTGAGCCCTGCGCCCATCACTCCCTTGCCACCGCGCTTCTGCGAGCGGTAGAGGTCGGTCTTGGTGCGCTTGGCGTATCCGGTCTCGGTGATCGTGACGACCACGTTCTCCCGCGCGATCAGATCCTCGTCGTTGACGTCCCCGTCGGCGGCGATGATGCGCGTACGACGGTCGTCGCCGAACTTCTCGACGATCTCGGCGAGCTCGTCTCGCACGATCTGTCGCTGCCGCTCCGGCTTGGCCAGAATGTCCTGCAGGTCGGCGATCGTACGTTCGAGTTCTGCCAACTCGTCGATGATCTTCTGACGCTCGAGGGCTGCGAGGCGTCGCAGCTGCATGTCGAGGATGGCCTGGGCCTGGATCTCGTCGATGTCGAGCAGGTCGATCAAGCCCTGCTTGGCCAGATCCACCGTCTGCGACGCACGGATCAGCGCGATGACCTCGTCGAGTGCGTCGAGAGCCTTGACGAGTCCACGCAGAATGTGGGCCCTCTCCTCCGCTCTGCGTAGCCGGTACCGAGTACGCCGAACGATCACGTCGAGTTGGTGAGTGACGTAGTACCTGATCATCTGGTCCAGGCGCAGTGTGCGCGGGACGCCGTCGACGATCGAGAGCATGTTCGCGCCGAAGCTCGTCTGCAGCTGCGAATGCTTGTAGAGGTTGTTCAGCACCACCTTCGCGACCGCGTCGCGCTTGATGGTGACCACGATGCGCATACCGACACGGTCGGAGGACTCGTCGTCGATCTTGGAGATGCCCGAGAGTTTGCCGTCCCGCACCTGCTCGGCGATCGAGGTGATCAGGTTGTCCGGGTTGACCTGGTACGGCAACTCGGTGATGACGATCGTGGTGCGGCCGTTGGAATCTTCTTCGATCTCGACGACGCCGCGCATCCGGATGGAGCCGCGGCCGGTGGAGTACGCATCCTGGATGCCCTGGCCACCGACGATGAGTCCGTGCGTCGGGAAGTCGGGGCCCTTGACGCGCTCCATGCAGGCCGCGAGCGTTGCTTCCTCGTCGGCCTCGAAGTTGTCGAGTGCCCAGAACACCGCGTCGCCCAGTTCACGCAGGTTGTGCGGCGGAATGTTGGTGGCCATACCGACGGCGATGCCGTTGGAGCCGTTCATCAACAGGTTCGGTACCCGCGACGGAAGTACCGTCGGCTCTTGGGTTTTGCCGTCGTAGTTGGGGATGAAGTCGACGGTTTCCTCGTCGATGTCGCGCAGCATCTCCATCGCGAGCGGGGTCAGCCGCGCCTCGGTGTAACGCATGGCTGCGGCGCCGTCGTTACCGCGCGAACCGAAGTTGCCCTGGCCATCGACCAGCGGGTACCGCATCGACCACGGCTGGGCCAGACGCACCAGTGCGTCGTAGATCGAGGTGTCACCGTGTGGGTGGTAATTACCCATCGTTTCGGCAACGGGGCGTGCGGATTTGACGTAGCTGCGGTCGGGTCGGAAGCCCGAGTCGTACATCGCGTACAGGACGCGGCGGTGCACCGGCTTGAGTCCGTCACGCACCTCGGGCAGGGCACGCCCGACGATGACGCTCATGGCGTAATCGATGTAGCTGCGCTGCATTTCCTGCTGGATGTCGACCGGATCGATCCGGTCGCCGCCCTCGGCGTTGGTGGTCGATCCCGGCGGGGGTCCTACCGGCGGTTCGGTGATGTCAGACATGCAATTCTCCTCGAGAAACGGTCACCTTCACGCACCGAGAGAACACATCGGTGCGTGAAGGGAAGTGACTAGACGTCAAGAAAGCGAACATCTTTCGCGTTGCGGGCGATGAAGCTACGACGCGCGGAGACGTCCTCGCCCATCAGAACGCTGAACAGTTCGTCGGCGGCGGCCGCGTCGTCCAGCGTCACCAGACGCAGGACTCGGACCGACGGATCCATCGTGGTCTCCCACAGTTCCTTGGCGTTCATCTCGCCGAGGCCCTTGTAGCGCTGGACGCCGTCCTCGACGTTGATCTTGCGCTTGTTGGCGATGCCGGCCTCGAGCAGACCGTCGCGCTCACGGTCGGAGTAGGCGAAGTCCGGTTCGCCGCGGCTCCACTTCAGCTTGTACAGCGGCGGCATGGCGAGGTAGACGTGGCCGTGCTCGATCAGCGGTCGCATGAAGCGGAACAGCAGCGTCATCAGCAGGGTGGAGATGTGCTGGCCGTCGACGTCGGCGTCGGCCATCAGCACGATCTTGTGATACCGCAGCTTGGTGATGTCGAACTCGTCGTGGATGCCGGTACCGAAAGCGGTGATGATCGACTGGACCTCGTTGTTCTTGAGGACGCGGTCGATGCGAGCCTTCTCGACGTTGATGATCTTTCCGCGCAGCGGCAGGATCGCCTGGAACATCGAGTCTCGCCCCGACTTGGCCGAGCCGCCTGCGGAGTCGCCCTCCACGATGTAGATCTCGGACTTGCTCGGATCGTTCGAGCGGCAGTCGGCGAGCTTGCCGGGAAGGCCACCGATATCGGTTGCGCTCTTGCGGCGCACCAACTCTCGGGCCTTACGTGCAGCCATCCGGGCCTGCGCGGACGAGACCGCCTTGTTGATGATGGTCTTGGCGTCGGCCGGGTTGGATTCGAACCAGTGCGCCAGGTGCTCGTTGCATGCCTTCTGTACGAACGACCGAATCTCGGTGTTGCCGAGCTTGGTCTTGGTCTGCCCCTCGAACTGCGGTTCGCCGACCCGCACCGAGATGACTGCGGCAAGACCCTCGCGGATGTCGTCGCCGGTGAGCTTGACGTCCTTCTCCTTGACGAGCTTCTTCTCCAGCGCGTACTTGTTCACCGTCGAGGTCAGAGCGGTTCGGAAACCCTCTTCGTGGGTGCCGCCCTCGTGCGTGTTGATGGTGTTGGCGAAGGTGTGCACCGACTCGGAGTAACCGGCGTTCCACTGCATGGCGATCTCGACCTCGTGGCCCTCACCCTTGCCGGTGAAGCCGACGACCGAGTTGTGGATCGCGGTCTTGGTCCTGTTGATGTGCTTGACGAAGTCGACCAGACCGTCGGGGTAGTGGTAGGTGCGCTTGCGCACCTTGGCCGGCTTGGCTGCTGCGGCGTCGGCCTGCTCTTCCTCCGCCGTCTTGGGAGCCTCGGCCGTCTCACCGAGTTCTTCCTCGGTCGCGTCGGTTGCCGCCACTCGCTCGTCGGTGAAGTTGATGGTCAGTCCCTTGTTCAGGAACGCCATCTCCTGCAGGCGGCGGTGCACGGTCTCGAAGCTGTAGTCGAGGGTCTCGAAGATCTTGCCGTCGGCCCAGAAACGCACGGTGGTACCGGTCTCACCGGTGTCGCCGACGGTCTCGAGGGGACTGGGCTTGGCGTAGTCGTAGGTCTGCTTGTAGCGATGACCGTCGCGCGCGATCTGCAGCTCGACCTTGGTGGAGAGCGCGTTCACCACCGAGATGCCGACGCCGTGCAGTCCACCGGACACCGCGTAGGAGTCGGAGTCGAACTTGCCGCCTGCGTGCAGCTGCGTCATGACGACCTCGACGGTGGGTACACCGGAGGAGTGCATGGCGACGGGGATTCCTCGACCGTCGTCCTTGACCTCGACGCTGCCGTCCTCGTGGATGGTGACGTCGACGGTGGAGGCATAGCCGGCCATGGCCTCGTCGACGGAGTTGTCGACGACCTCCCAGATCAGGTGATGCAGGCCTCGTTCACCGGTGGAACCGATGTACATACCGGGCCTCTTACGAACCGCTTCCAGGCCCTCGAGGACCGTGATGGACGAAGCGCCGTAATCCTTGCTGTTCTCGTTGTTACCTGACTTCTGGGCAGCCACGGTTAGCTGGTTCTCCTTCTACGCGTCCACTACCCCGCTCACACCCCGTCAGGGTGCTACCGCAGGGACGAGCGCAGTCGCTTTCGGCCGCGCCCGGGTCCATGCGTTTGTTCCGGGCTTGATGTCGTACCGGTCCATAGTACTGGTTGCCTACGACAGCATGGGCACGATGACACCCCTAAAAGGCCCCTGATTGCTTCACAGGCGCATTTTCTCGATGCCGGACGACAAATATGAAGGGTGAATCCAGCTGCTCCGCTAGAGATCGAGCACGATCCGTTCGCCCTCGGATCGCGAAACGCAGATCAACATCTCGTGCTGCTGCTCCTCGACCGTGAGTCGATTCTCTCGATGCTGCGGTGTTCCGCTCAGTACTCGAACCCGACACGTCCCGCAGAATCCCTGTTGGCAGGAGTACGCGACGTCCGGGCGCAGACGCCGAATGGCATGCAGCGCAGTCTCGTCCGGACCCACTGCGATGACCTGCCCGGAATCGACGAGCTGGACCTCGAACTCGGCGCCGTTCTTCACCGGCGGAGGCGAGAACCGCTCGAAGTGCAGATGAGTGGCGGGCAGCGAGTCGAACGAGGCCCGAACCAGATCGATCATCGGCGGAGGTCCACACACGTAGACCGAACCGCCGGGTGCCGTGGCACCGAGCAGATCCATGCTCGACGGCATGCCGTCCACATCGTCGGTCCGCACCGTCACGCGATCGGCATCCCAGCCGGCGATCTCGTCGAGGAACGGCATCGATTCGCGCGAGCGGCCGCAGTAGACGAGGTGCCAGTCCATCCCCGTCTCACGAGCACGACGCACCATCGAGATGATGGCGGTGATGCCGATTCCGCCGGCCACGAACACTGCATGCTCGGACTGGACGAACGGAAAACCGTTGCGCGGCCCACGAATTGACACCTCGGTGCCGACCGGGAGATCGTGCATCTCACGCGACCCGCCGCCGCCGTCGGGCACCAGGCGCACGGCGATGGAGTAGGAGTCGGTATTCGGTCGTCCGCACAGCGAGTACTGCCGACGGCGTCCGGACGGGAGATAGAAATCCAGGTGCATTCCCGGTGCCCAAGCAGGCAGCGCCGCGCCGTCGGCGGCCGAGAACGTCAGTTGGACCACCTGCTCGTCGACGCACAGCACCTCACGTGAATCCAACGTCAGTAGCCGGGTGCGTGCGACGGCCGGCGCCGCGAACGACGCGTCGTAGTCGTCACCGTCGAGCAGAGCGAACCATTTGTCGAGCGCATCGGTCACCAATGACACGGTCTGATCGGGCTCGTCACGGCCGTACAGATTTTTCGGAATGGTGCGTCCCGCTCGGAACGAGTCGACCATCTGTGCCATTGCGCCGAGCTTGCTCCGCAACGTGCGTTTGGTCATCGATCGGCGGACCGAGCTGCCGGTGAGGTGGCCAGATACTGCACTGCCTGCGCCGTCGACCCTTCCTGAGAAGGGTGATAGGTGCGCTTGAAGTAGCGCAGCGATGCCTTCACCATCGACATCGGGGTCGGGAACAGACCGGCGTTGGCCACTCGGCGAAATTCTCGGAACGACGGGGTGCGCTGCTTGGGTGGAAGGTGCGCGAGCGTCGGATCCTGGCTCATCAGAAAGCGAACACCGCGGGTCCAGAACCACACGAGGGTGGGCGCGATGACGACGTACGTGCGAATTCGGCGGGCCGGGCGCACGTCGAAGTACCGCATCACCTCGTAGGCCACCGAACGATGTTCGACCTCCTCGGCTCCGTGCCACCGCAGCAGATCCAGCATGATCGGATCGACGTCGGCCTCGTCCAACTCCGAGGCATTGAGCACCCAATCGCCCAGGAAGGCGGTGAGGTGCTCTGCGGCGGCGATGAGGGCGAGACGTTCGACCAAACTGTTCTGGCCGTGACCGGACCTGTTGCCGAGGGCGCGGCCGAAGAGAAACTTCATCTGATCGACGTAGGGATCGACATCGATGCCGTGCGCCCGGAGCTGGTCGTGGACATCGGTGTGCGCCTGCGCGTGCATGGCTTCCTGACCGATGAATCCGATCACGTCGTCGCGCAGTTGATCGTCGTGGATGAGCGGCAGCGCTTCCTTGAACGTGCGCACGAACCATTCCTCGCCCTCGGGCAGTAGCAGGTGCATCACGTTGATCAGGTGGGTCGCGAGTGGATTGCCGTCCATGTAGTGCAACGGCAGAGAATTCCAGTCGAACTCGACTTTTCTGGCATGTAGAACGACTCGGTCTTCGGGGGTTCCGTCCACATCGACGGCCGCTGTCGATGCCTTCTTGGTTGGTGCAGACACAACTTCTCCTCGTCCGATGGCCGTGCAGAACATCTTCATCGATCCCCCGACCGCTGAGTGTCGCGAATCACGCTACGCACATCGACCATGTCACAGCAACACTGGCCCCAACATCTGTTGAGGATCACCTGGACCAGCCGGTTCGGAAAGCCATCGTTGGGATGTATCACTATCCGTACGTGTCGCGCGGGCCCCGTCCGCGCACGTGACGTTCTCCCTTTCTCCAGCTCTGCGTCGTCGGACCGGTGATACGCAGAGACGTCACCACGCCGTGACCGACGGCGGCTGCGATCTTGGCCAGAATCTGCGACTGCATCAGCCTCAACTGCGTCGCCCATGCCGTGGACTCCGCCGAAATACTCAACACTCCGTCCTTGAGACCGGTGGGGTCCGCATGAGCCGAGATGTCCTCGCCGACCACGCTCGGCCACCGGCCCAGCACCGCGCCCTCGGACACCTTGGCCGACCACCCACGCTTGGACGCGATCGAATTCGCCAACGCCCCGAAGGCCTGTGGATCACGGTCGTCCGGTCCGGCACCCGACCAACCGCGTCTACGACGCCCCCGCAGCGCTCGAACTCCGCCGGTGGGCGACGACCGTCCCTGTCCAACCGATTTGCCACTGGCCTTGGCTGCGGCCCGCGCGTCCTCGAGTGCTCGACGCGCCAGATCGACGCCCTTCAGTTCCGGTACTTCACCGTTGTCTGTGGGCGATGCCTCGTCGTCGGTCATGGAACCTCACCTTCCGAACGTGCGATGCCGTTGTCGTCCGACAGGTCCGAGATTCGCGAGATACGCCCTGCTGCACCGGAATCCGAACTCTGCGTCGCCTCGACCCCGTACCGTCGAGCATCGAGTTCGGGAGGGACGTCCTCCGGTACCGCCGCCGTGATGAGGACCTGCTCTGCGCCGGCGGCCACCGTCGCCAACGCCGTGCGCCTCTTGCGGTCGAGCTCGGCGAACACGTCGTCGAGCATCAGAACCGGGTCGGTGCCGTCCTCTCGCAACAGCGCAAAGGACCCGAGCCTCAACGACAGTGCATACGACCACGATTCACCATGGCTGGCAAAGCCTTTGGTCGGTTGATCACCGAGCATCAATTCCAGGTCGTCGCGGTGCGGTCCCACCAGACACACCCCACGTTCGATCTCGCGCTGTCTCATCACCGAAAGTTGGTGAAGGAAAGCAGCTTCCAGCACATCGATGTCATCAGGCTCGGGTGCGCGATCGGCATCGGAGAATTCCGGTGGGAGGGCATCGGCAAGACTGCAACGGTAGGCAACGGCAGCCAACCGCGATTCCGGTGCGATCGAACTGTAGGCCTGTTGCACAAAGGGCATCAGCTCGTGCACCAAAGCTATTCTGGCAGCGAGCAATCGAGCGCCATGAGCCGCGAGATGACCATCCCAGACGTCCAGGGTGGCAAGGGCACTCGCGCCGTCGCCGGACGACGCTCCGCGGCGCAACGATCCACTAGCAGTCTTCAGCAGAGCCGATCGTTGCCGCAGAACCTTGTCGTAATCGGCACGGACAGTGGCCATTCGAGGAATGCGGCTGGTGAGCAGCTCGTCGAGATAGCGTCGTCGCTCGCCGGGATCGCCGCGGACCAGCGAGAGATCCTCGGGAGCGAACAGCACACTCTGCAACACGCCCAGAATCTCGCGTGGGCGCCGCAGTGGTGACCTGTTCATCCGAGCCTTGTTGGCTCTACCTTCGAGAAGCTCGACATCGATGATCAGTTCGCGACCGTGATTGACCACGGCACTGCCCACGAACGCCTTGGCGGCACCTGCCCTGATCATGGGAGCGTCCGACGACACGCGATGGGAGGACAACGTCGACAGATAGTTGATCGACTCGAGCAGATTGGTCTTGCCGTGTCCGTTCGGCCCCACGAACACGGTCGAGCCCGGTCCGAGGTCGACGGTGAGGTCGTCCCAGGATCGGAAATCGTGTAGCTGCAGAGACCGGACGAACACTTACTCGGTGTTCTTCGGCGCCGGGGCGCGCAGGGTCTCGTCGGCGTCGGCCTTCTTGACCGCATGCCCGCCGAACTGATTCCGCAGTGCCGAAACAGCCTTCATGGCAGGCGAATCCTCTTGCCGCGACGCAAATCTCGCGAACAACGCCGCAGAGATCACCGGCGCGGGGACAGCGTGACGAATGGCTTCCTCGACGGTCCAGCGGCCCTCACCGGAATCCTCGGTGTACCCGGAGATCTCACTGAACTCCGGATCCTGACCGAGCGCTTCGACCAGTAGATCGAGCAGCCACGACCGCACGACCGTGCCCTTGCTCCAGGCCCGCAGCACTCCTTGCACGTCCTGCACGAGTTCTTCGGCTTCGAGGATCTCGTAACCCTCGGCATACGCCTGCATCAGCCCGTACTCGATGCCGTTGTGCACCATCTTCGAGTAGTGACCGGCACCGACCGGACCGGCGTGAACGAAACCGTCCGCGCGCTCGCCCTCGGGACGCAGTGCATCGAAGATCGGCATCGCACGGGCGACATGCTCGTCCTGGCCACCGACCATCAGGCCGTAGCCGTTCTTCAGGCCCCAGACGCCACCGGATACTCCGGCATCGATGTAGCCGATTCCCTTGGCGTCCAACAACTCTGCGTTGGGCTTGTCGTCGGTGAACCGAGAGTTGCCGCCGTCGATCACCAGATCGCCCGGCTCGAGCACATCGGCCAGACCGGTGACGGTATCGCGGGTGATCTTGCCCGACGGAACCATCACCCACACCACGCGGGGCGCCGTCAACGCCTGCGCCAGACCGGCCAGTGACGGGGTGTCGGTCACCTCGGGTCGAGGGTCGTAACCGACGACCTCGTGACCGTGCTCACGCAGTCTCTCGCGCATGTTGAAGCCCATTTTTCCGAGACCGACCAAGCCCAGTTGCATGATGAGGCGTCCTTGTCTGTGTCAGGTGCGAAAGTTCCCGCGGGTTCAACAGTAACGAGGCTGGATCAGCCCGGCAGCCTGACCGGCATCAGCAAGTACGTGTACTCGGACTGCGGCGCCGCGAACTTGCCTGCGTCATCGGGCACGAGTTCCTCGTCCGAGGTCGGCCGCAGCACTGCGGGCCGGCTCGGCGTGGTGAATCCGAAGGTGACCTTCTCGCTGTGCAACGACGACAGTCCGTCGATGAGGTAGCCGGGGTTGAACGCGATGGTCAGTGCCTCGCCCTGGAAATCGGCAGGCAGTGCCTCCTCGGCGCGGCCTGCATCGTCGCCACCTGCGGAGAGCAACACGCCCTCGGCGTTGAATTCCAGGCGAACCTGCGCGCCACGCTCGGCAACGAGAGCCACACGCTTGATGGCCTCGATGAGCGATGCGATCTCGAGGGTCGCCACCGCAGTGTGCTCGGCCGGCAGCAACTGACGGAACTTCGGGAATTCGGCATCGAGCAGACGCGTGGTGGTGCGGCGCCCGTCGCTGACGATGCCCAGCAAACCGTCGCTACCGATGGACGAGCCGGAACCGAGGGCCAGCTCGACCGGTGAGCCGGAGTTACCACCGAGCGTTTTTGCCGACTCGGACAAAGTCTTGGCCGGGATGAGCACCGCGGTGGTGGTGTCGGCCCCGGCGGGAGCCCATTCCACCTCACGAACCGCCAACCGGAAACGGTCGGTGGCCGCGAGAACGACGTTGGTGCCGTCGATCTCCACGCGGATACCGGTGAGCATGGGAAGCGTGTCGTCCTTGCCCGCCGCAATCGCGACCTGGGCAATCGCCTCGGAGAAGACGTCACCGGCCAGCGAACCGGTGTTGCTGGGCAACTCGGGGAGCTGCGGGTAATCCTCCACCGGCATCGTCGGCAGCGAGAACTTGGCGCTTCCGCAGTTGACCAGAACGCGGGTGCCGTCGACCGTGACGTCGACCGGCTTGTTCGGCAGCGACTTGGTGATATCGGCAAGTAGCTTGCCCGACACCAGGACTCGGCCGGCAGTGGCAACTTCGGCCGACACTTTGACCTGAGCGGAGACCTCGTAGTCGAATCCGGAAACCGTCAGACCCTGCTCGTCGGCAGCGAGAAGAACTCCACCGAGAACGGGAACGGGCGGCCGAGACGGCAGGCTACGGGCTACCCACGCGACGGAATCGGAAAAATCTTCACGAGCAACGCGAAACTTCAAACTTCCAAGCTCCATCGCTCGGCATTTCCTCTCGTTCGGTGGTGTTCGTCGTCATGGCCGGAGCGGTGCAACCACGATGGTTGCGGCTCGAACCGATGCAAGGACGAGTGTGGCACATCCAGCGCAAGCACACCGTATGCCCTCCGAACCGAAGACGGAAGCGCGAGGGTCACGCCGAACGTGGGATTCGGGTGATCTCGGGGGGCCTGTGAACGGATCGTTCCCCAACACCTGTTTTCAAAGAAGTTCTTTCAAGGAGAAAACAGAAGTATTAATAGGTCCTGTGGAATCTGTGCACGGACCATTCGATCCGCTGGTGGCCGAGCGTGGTGTCGTGGGGATGAACTCGGGACCAATACGTGGTTGACGACCGGCTGCCTGTGGACGAATCACATCGGTGCACAGGCACCCACACTCCATCCCCAGAACTTCGATGTTGTCCACATGGTTATCCACAGGTGTGAATCAATGGTCGGCGCCTCCAGAAATCGAGGAATCTGCGTCGAGAATCGCTCCGGCGAACGACGGGAAAACAGCGACGGCACCGAACCCGCGATGGGATTCGGTGCCGTCGTCCGGGATCGTTCGTTGCCGGTTGCCTACCGCTTCGAGCGCTGCTTGATCCGCGCGGTCAGCTCCTGAACCTGGTCGTACACCTTGCGACGCTCGGTCATCTCCTTGCGAATCTTCTTGTCCGCGTACATCACCGTCGTGTGGTCCCGGCCGAACGTCTGGCCGATCTTGGGCAACGACAGATCGGTGAGCTCCCGGCAGAGATACATCGCGATCTGCCTGGCCATGGCCAGTGCTCTGGCCTTACCCGGCCCACACAGGTCCTCGATGGAGGTGTTGAAGTACTCCGCGGTCACGGCCATGATCGTGGCCGCATTGATCTCCAGACTCGACGAATCGGGGATGAGATCGCGGAGAACCACCTCGGCCAGAGTGAGGTCGAGTGCTTGTCCGTTCAGCGATGCGAACGCCGTCACTCGGATGAGGGCGCCTTCGAGCTCACGAATATTGCGCTCGATTCGGCTGGCGATGAGCTCGAGCACGTCGTGCGGCACGTCGAGCCGGTCCATCCGAGCCTTCTTGCTCAGAATGGCGATCCGCGTCTCGAGCTCGGGCGGCTGCACATCGGTGATCAGGCCCCACTCGAAGCGGGTACGAAGCCGCTCCTCGAGCGTGGCCAACTGCTTCGGTGGGCGGTCGGACGAGACGACGATCTGTTTGTTCGCGTTGTGCAGGGTGTTGAAGGTGTGGAAGAACTCCTCCTGGATGCCTTCCTTGCCCTCGATGAACTGGATGTCGTCGACGAGCAGTACGTCGGTCTCCCGGTAGCGGCGCTTGAACGCCACCTTGCGGTCGTCACGAAGACTGTTGATGAAGTCGTTGGTGAATTCCTCGGTCGAGACGTACTTCACGCGCATGCCCGGGAACAGGCGCTGCGCATAGTGCCCGGCCGCGTGCAGGAGGTGAGTCTTGCCGAGACCCGACGCCCCCCACACGAACAGCGGGTTGTAGGCGCGAGCAGGTGCTTCGGCAATCGCCACCGCGGCTGCGTGAGCGAATCGATTGGAGGCGCCGATGACGAAGGTGTCGAAGGTGTACTTCGAGTTGAGGCTGTTGGCACCCGAAGACGGAGGCGTCGACTCGGGAGGTTTCGTGAAATACGTCGGCCACGAGTTCTGGACGCTTGCGAGAGCCTCGCGTTCGTCGTCGACCTCTTCGTAGTCGGCCGTCTCGGAGTCCGACGGCTCGTCGTCTCTGCTGGTCAGGACGCGGCGCCGATAGGTCGGAGAACTGGGGGCATCGGGGTACGGCGATCGCTCGGAGTCGATCTTCTCGTCCTCGGGAGCGGAGATACGCACTCCGAGTCCCTCGACACCCTGTCCCAGGTGACGCCCGAGGGCGCCGAGAATGGGTTCGCGAAGATCTCGTTCGATCGCTTCCTGCGCAAAAGTCGACGGAACTGCGAGCAGTGCGAAGCCCTGCGTCAATGTCAGCGGTTTGACCAGCGCGAGCCAGGCCTTCTGGCCTTTGGTCAGCGGCGACCCACTGTGTCGGTCGGATGTGAGCTCCGCGACCACCTCGGGCCAGATGCGCGCGAGCGCATCCGGATCGTCGTTCACGTTGGGCCCTCCGTCGTCGAGCATTGGTCTCGGGCGGTGTTCGACGCGTGAATTCGCGCGTCGTTTCGTACCCGCGCGGCAACGTCGTCGGATAGCGTCGTCGTTCGTGCGTCGCTGCGGCCGAGACCAGGGTCCGTGGGTGGACCCCGCAAGGTACGAATATGCCACCTGAACTGTGTTTCCACACAATTATCCACAGGTGTGGATAAACGACACCGATGTGACCCCAGAACGCGTTCGGGCTCGTGGTATGGCAATTGCGCCAGTCTGACCTGCACCGATGCAGACTGTCTGTAGTGCGATCGAACGAATTGTGTCGCAGCGTGCGGTCGTCCGGCGGCGATTTCGACGCACATCACACCATCGGTGGCCGGAAACCGGCACTGCCTGTGTATGAACGACGGCGCTCGTGGCTCGAGAGCGAGTTTGACCGGCGGTGACTCGATCAGTACTCTCGAACAGTCACCCAATAGCGAGGTGGCCGATGCTTGCTGGCTGCTCACAGTCTGTCTTCACTCGGATTTCTCGCTCGGGAGGCAAGCAAGTTCATCCGGACTCGCTGAGAACCTTTCCAGCAGGCGCCGACAGATCGGCGTTTCAATCTCGAGGAGTGTTGACCGTGGCCAAGGGCAAGCGGACGTTCCAGCCGAACAATCGCCGCCGCGCGCGCGTTCATGGCTTCCGTCTTCGTATGCGTACCCGTGCGGGTCGTGCGATCGTTTCCGCACGTCGCGGCAAGGGCCGTAAAGAACTCACAGCCTGATATCTGTTCGTCCGAAGCTTGGAGCTCGGGATGCTTCCTGAGCCGAATCGACTACACCGAGCACGTGATTTCTCCGTAGCGGTGCGTCGAGGACGCCGAATGGGTAGATCGGATCTTGTGGTTCACGCCGTAGTGCGTGACGAACAGGACATCGCATCGACCGTTCGCGGGCCACGTTTCGGATTGATCGTCAGCAAGGCAGTCGGGCCGGCCGTAACTCGTCATCGAGTTGCGCGCCGGCTTCGGCATATCTGTACCGACGTCATCGGTGAGCTCCCCGAGACCACCGACGTGGTGATCCGTGCACTGCCCGGAGCTGCGAGGGCGTCCTCGGCAGATCTACTGGTTCAACTGCGTTCAGGATTGAAGAAGCTCGGTCTTCTCGAAGCTCCGAAGGGTCCGCCGTCATGACATTCATGGGCAACCTTCGTTCCATTCCTGCTCGAACACTCGTCTATTTCATCGGGTTGTACCGGACCTACGTGTCCCCGATGAGACCTCCCACCTGTCGCTTCTCCCCCACCTGCAGCGAATACGCCATCGAGGCGCTCCAGGTACACGGGATGACGAAGGGCTCGTTGCTGGCAGTCGTCCGCCTCCTCAAATGTGCTCCCTGGCACTCTGGAGGTTGGGACCCGGTACCCGAACCCGGTAGGTGGCGCGCGATCGTCACCGAACCGACCGAAACCGAAGAACACCACGATCTCGCGCGAGTGGAAGAACAGAGGAGTACATAGAGCCGTGCTCGACTTCATTTACTACCCGGTTGCCTGGATTCTCTGGGTGTGGCACAAGGTGTTCGGCTTTGTGTTCCAGGATCCCAGCAATGGGTTCGCCTGGGCACTGTCCGTCGTCTTCCTGGTCTTCACCCTCCGCCTGATTCTGTACAAGCCCTTCGTCAAGCAGGTCCGCACCACGCGGCAGATGCAGGAGCTACAGCCGCAGATCAAGGCTCTGCAGAAGAAGTACGGCAAAGACAAGCAGAAGATGGCCGTGGAGATGCAGAAGCTCCAGAAGGAACACGGCTTCAATCCGCTGATGGGTTGCCTGCCCGTGCTGGCGCAGGCACCGGTGTTCATCGGCCTGTTCCACGTGCTGCGCTCGTTCAACCGCACCGGTACCGGCTTCGGCCAGCTCGGGTTGACCCCCGAGGAGAACCGCGAGCTGTCCAACTACGCGTTCAACGTGGCCGACGTGCAGTCCTTCCTGGACGCCCGTCTGTTCGGCGCTCCGATCTCGGCGTGGATCACCATGCCGCAGGATCAGCTCAACGCATTCGCCGTGGGCCCCGACGCCACCATTCCGTCCACGTGGGTCATCGCCGCTGTGTCGATCCCGCTGATGATCATCGCGGCGATCATGACGCACATGAACTCCCGTGCTTCGGTTGCACGCCAGAGCGCAGCCGCTGCTGCGAACCCGCAGTCCGCGATCATGAACAAGCTCGCGCTCTACGTCTTCCCGCTCGGCGTTCTGGTGTTCGGCGCCCTGCTTCCCGTCGCGATCCTGCTGTACTGGGTCAGCAACAACACCTGGACGTACGTGCAGCAGCATCTGGTGTTCGGAAAGATCGACAAGGAAGAAGCATCCAAGGCCGCAGTTGCGATGGAGAAGCGTTCCGAGAACGCGCCGAAGCCGGGTGTGAAGCCGGTGTCCACCACCAAGCCGAAGCCCGGTGCTCGCCCCAAGCTCTCGAAGATGACGCCGACGAGCGATTCGTCGACGGCCGAGACCGGCGAGGGCATTGCCGATTCGACCACCGGTGCTGCATCACCGGCGAAACCGAGACCGCAGGCGAACCGGAACAAGTCGACCAAGCGCAAGCGGCGCTGACCGACACGTCGAGAGAAGGACGAACATGGCAGCGGACGTAGAAGAAGCTCAGAACGACGAAGTACAGAACACAGTCGGTGCGGTATCCGGGGATGGAGCAAGTGACGTGGCGGTCGAGGCCGATCAGGTGAGTGCAGTCGACGTGGAGTCGAACGAGACTCCTGTGGTCGAGAAGTCCGAGGATTCGAGTGTCGTCGAGGACAAGTCCGACGATGCGTCGGACGAGGACGATGAGGACGACGAGGACTACCTGGTCGAAGAAGGCGAGATCGCCGGCGATTACCTCGAGCAGTTGCTCGACGTCCTGGACTTCGACGGCGATATCGATCTCGACGTGGAGGGTGACCGCGCCATCGTCAGCATCGACGGTGGCGACGATCTCGCCAAGCTCGTCGGCCGCAAGGGTGAAGTTCTCGATGCACTGCAGGAGCTGACTCGTCTCGCTGTTCAGCAGTCGACGGGTGAGCGCAGCAAGCTGATGCTCGACGTCGCCGGCTGGCGTGCGAATCGGCGGACCGAACTCGGCAACCTCGGTGCCGAAGCAGCGCGTCGTGTACTCGAATCCGGAGAGCGCGAAGAGCTGACCCCCATGACCCCGTTCGAGCGAAAGATCGTGCACGACGCGGTCGCCAAGATCGACGGCGTCGCGAGCGAAAGCACCGGCGTCGAGCCGGCTCGACGAGTAGTCGTCGTCAAGGCGTAACAGAGCGTTCCAGTCGATGGCCCCCACTTCGGTGGGGGCCATCGTCGTATCCGGATGTTCTGGATCCGTCGGCGGAATCTCATCGATGTAATTTGCTCGACGGCTGCCAATGGGTCGCGCGGTTGGGATCGATTTTCTTGCCGATTTCTCGAGATCAGGCATGCACTGCGCTTTCGTCACTGTGACGGCAAAGGCGACGGTGATTCTTTTGCTCCGTTGCGTGTCGGTCGGGTTTGTTTCACGTGAAACACGCCGCATGCGAGGCGCGAACATTGGTGGCCAAAACTTCGATGGAATTTAGCTCGCGGAGGCTGCCGTTCGACCGACCGCCCGGATAGATGCACGGGCGTCGGTTTCAGTCAGTTGCGAATCCGGGCAACCGATCGAGCTGGTCCGGATCTCGGGCGGTTTCACGTGAAACAGTACGACGACGATCAGAGTCGATCGACTTCCGGTCAGCACAGTACACCCGGTCACAATCGATCCGGTGTTAGGCCGAATCGATTCGATCCAGATCGGCCTTTGTCGGGTTCAGCGATCGAGTCCACTGAGCGGGTCTCTGCCGGTGGCCCTCCCCATGAGGTCGTGACCATCCCTCAGTGGCGCGACGTGTGATAGTTGTGAGGGGCTGGAGTCGCACTCCACGAGATGTCGACGATCCATCGGTACTGGATCCATCCAAGGCAATCGGATTGCAGGGATGGCACCGCTAGTCGGAGGTTCGAGCTGTGACCATCCTCGGCAGGCCATCCAGGCGCGTGGGGCCGAAGTTGTCACGAGCGGTGCCGATCGAGGAGCTCGATGTTCTCGATTCGGAGAGACGGGCCGGAGAGACGGGTCGGAGTGCGTTCGGGACTGCGGGACATCGACAGGACGCGCGTGTGGGTCGTCGAGTCCGTGGGCGATGTGGATGACCGGTAGATGCAGATGCTTTGTGGATGCGTCTGGAGTTCGGATGCAGCGAGTAGGTGCTCGAGTCGATCATGATGCGATCGGGAACATCTACGTCTCGGGGCCGCTCCCCCCACTGTGGCCGTGACTGGAACCGCGGGTGCTGGGAACTGTGCTCGTCGTGGACGAGATTCGTTCGTGTCCCCATCGTCCGCGGGTCCACTCCGCCGGACAACGCCGGCTCGAGCTGGTGCCCAGTTTCACGTGAAACATTGTCATGGTTGATCGGTTGTGTCACGGACGCGTCTACAGACATGGACGCGATCGATGTCGGGTGTACATCAACGCGTGGGGTCATGGATGGGCGGCCGACATTGATGTGGCCGACACTTCGCCCAGTGGATCCGTCGACTGTCGTGCGGGCGTGTGCCAACCGATCGGCCGAGCCCGTTGTGTGTAGCGCCGGCAATCCGATCCAGTTGGGACGAAACAGCTCGCCGAGTCACGGGCGCGACGATGTCGACATCGATGCGTCGGGAAGTCGTCGACCGCGATGTCGTCGACGACGCTCGGGAGAACGTGTCGAGAGGTTCGGCCGATGGTCCGTCCGGCAGCAGTTTCACGTGAAACATGGCGTGCCGACTCGAGCGGCCTGTGAGGGCTAAGAAATGGCCCGGCGGCATGGGTCACACCATTCCGGTTCGGGTCGGCAGATTGGCCGCAAGACCGAGGACGGGACAGCTCCATCCGTTGGCCCGACTCGGCCGAACATCGGCATGCGCTTCGTTCGTGAATGGATGAGCGGCTCCGTCCGAGTGTCGCCCGTCAGGTGCCCGCTCTGCGGCCGATTGTGAAGTGGAGAGCGTATTCGACCGAGTTACAGCAATGTCGTTTGGCGTTCCGTGCCCGGGCACGGGAAGATGTTTCACGTGGAACAAGAAGGATCGGATAGCAACCAGTTGATGGCCGTGGCGGAGCAGATCTTCGGTGATCGGCTCGAGTTGGCACAGAGGTATCACGACTCGTTGGCGACGGCCGGTGTCGAACGAGGCCTCATCGGACCGCGTGAAGTTCCACGGCTGTGGGAGCGACACATCCTCAACTGTGCGGCGATCGGTGAGCTGATCGATGAAGGCGAGACCGTTGTGGATATCGGCAGTGGCGCGGGCTTGCCCGGAATCCCGCTGGCGATCGCGCGACCCGATCTGCGCGTGACCCTCGTCGAGCCCCTTCTTCGCCGAACCGTGTATCTCGCCGAGTTCATCGAAGAACACGATCTGAACATCTTGGTCGTGCGTGGTCGCGCGGAACAGCCCGGCGTCAAGAAGGAAGCCGGCGGTGCCGACGTGGTCACGTCGAGAGCGGTGGCGCCGTTGGAGAAGCTGGCGAAGTGGTCACTCCCCCTGGTTCATGAGCACGGGCGCATGCTGGCTCTGAAGGGTTCGAGCGCCGCAGAAGAGATCGAACGCGACCGGACTTCCCTCACTCGAATGGGTGCTGGCAAGCTGGAGGTAGTGGAGTGTGGAGTGGGTCTGTTGCCCACTCCCACCATCGTCGTCAGAGCGGTGCGTGAGCCGCGGAGACTGAGTCGTCACTGATTTCGATCGTGGGCTCGTACGTCCCACGCTCGATCTGATCGATCGTATTGAACACAGTCAGTTCCGCACTAAGGAGCACATATGTCGGGTGGGTCCGATCCCGCTGTTTCACGTGAAACAGCGTCCAAGAAGAACGCGTCGAGCAACTCGGGGAACAAGTCGGGGGTGGCGGCCAACTCCGGGTTCGAGTACACCAACGCGATCTCACCGAACGACACTCCCATCGGCGCCGCGGCACATCGAGCCAGCCAAGTTCTGCATCCTGGATCGGTGTCGCTGCCGAAACCTGCGAAGCGACGCATGCTGACGATTGCCAATCAGAAGGGCGGCGTCGGGAAGACGACGACCGCCGTGAACCTGGCTGCCGCACTCGCACTCCAGGGCCTGACAGTTCTGGTGGTCGACCTGGACCCTCAGGGCAACGCCAGCACCGCGTTGGGCGTCGAGCATCACTCCGGTGTGCCGTCCAGCTACGAGGTCCTCATCGGTGAGGTGAGCGCCAAGGACGCAGTGCAGAAGAGTCCCCACAGCGACAGGTTGTTCTGCATCCCGGCAACCATCGACCTCGCCGGCGCAGAGATCGAATTGGTGTCCATGGTCGCCCGTGAAGGGCGCCTCAAGACGGCGCTGTCGGTGGAGGAGCTCGCCGGCATCGACGCCGACTTCATCCTGATCGACTGCCCCCCGTCGCTCGGTCTGCTGACGGTCAACGCGCTCGTCGCTGCGACCGAGGTGCTCATCCCCATTCAATGCGAGTACTACGCGCTCGAAGGTGTGGGCCAGCTCCTTCGCAATATCGAGCTGGTGCAGTCGCATCTGAATCCCGAACTCCACGTCTCCACCGTGATCCTGACGATGTACGACGGGCGCACCAAGTTGGCAGACCAGGTCGCGGAAGAGGTTCGCAAGCACTTCGGCGACGCCGTCCTGCGCGCCGTCATACCTCGCAGCGTGAAGGTATCCGAGGCTCCCGGGTACGGCATGACGGTGTTGGATTACGACCCGGGTTCACGAGGTGCGATGAGCTACCTGGACGCCGGACGAGAGCTCGCTGCCCGATCGGCCGGCATCGACGAAGCACGAAAGAAGTAACCAGATGAGCTCAACGCGCAAAGGTGGTCTGGGCCGCGGCCTGGCCTCACTGATCCCCACCGGACCTGACGCCGGCCCACGTCTGGGCAACGCTGCAGCAGACGTGATAATCGGGGCCGATCGCAACGCGAAGGACCGTCCGGACACGTCCACCAAGCCGAAACGAACCGCACCGGCCGACGAGCCCACCGAGACCGCGACGGCACCCACACCGACACCGCCGGTGCTGAGTGGAGACGACCTCTCCCCCGTCGGCGCCGTCTACCGCGAGATCGCACCGGATCGAATCGAAGCCAATCCGAAGCAGCCGAGGCACGTCTTCGACGACGACTCGTTGGCCGAATTGGTTCACTCGATCCGCGAATTCGGGCTCATGCAGCCCATCGTGGTTCGCCTCGTATCGGGTTCCGCTGCCGCCGGAGACGCGAAATATCAGCTCGTCATGGGCGAGCGTCGGTGGCGAGCAAGCCAAGAAGCCGGCCTCGAGTCGATCCCCGCGATCGTTCGGGAAACCGCAGACGACGCCATGTTGCGCGATGCCTTGCTCGAGAACATCCATCGGGTGCAGCTCAATCCGCTCGAAGAAGCGGCCGCGTATCAACAGCTGCTCGAAGAATTCGACGTCACGCACGAGGAATTGGCCGCGAAAATCGGTCGGTCACGTCCGGTCGTCACCAACATGATTCGTCTGTTGAAGCTGCCGATTCCCGTGCAACGACGAGTCGCTGCCGGAGTTCTGTCGGCCGGCCACGCCCGCGCCTTGCTGTCGCTGGACGCTGGGTCGGATGCGCAGGAGTCGTTGGCGGCGCGAATCGTCGCCGAAGGTCTGTCCGTTCGCGCGACCGAAGAGGCCGTCACCCTTGCCAATCGGGAGGACGGAAAGAGCCCGGAACCGGCACCCCGGCGCAAGCCGATTCAGATGCCGGGCCTCCAGGACGTCGCCGATCGCCTCTCGGATTCGTTCGATACACGGGTGACGGTCAGTCTCGGCAAGCGAAAAGGGAAGATCGTGGTCGAATTCGGTTCGGTCGACGACCTTCAGAGGATCGTCGAGATGATGGAAGCGCAGAAGAAAAAGTAGCGGCGATTTTTCAGGACCAGTCATACGCGGTCGAAACGTCACTGTGACGTAGCTCGGTCGGAGGCGGTCCCGAAATCTCGAAATCTGCTCGAAAAATACTGTGATACAACACATTTGAATGATCGGCTCCACCCGACGGGTTAAACGAATCAATCGCCTATCCTGATCGAGGAGCTGATCGGCTCCGATCGAGAATTCTCGCGGTGAACGAGAGCACGAAGGCTGAGGTAAGCGGTGTCGGCGATGGTGACCGGAGTGACGCTCGGTTCGTTCGAGCACTTGCCGACGCATTCGCGGCGATGCAGCTTCTGGGTCCTCGACCCCGCGTCGGAGAGTTCCTCGGTCGACCTCGAATTCGAGAACGAAGTATGGCTGTCGACCATCATGCTCGAGTGGGGATCGTGCGGGCAGTTGCTGTCCGTCGACGGCAGGACGATCGGATGCGCCCTCTACTGTCCACCCCGCGCAGTTCCGCGGGCGACGACGTTCCCGACATCGCCGGTCAGTCACGATGCAGTTCTACTGACCCAACTCCGGATCGATTCGCCGGACGACGCGGACCTGCATTCGGCCACGCTGATTCAGGCGGTCGTGGGCGATCTCGTCAATCGTGGAGTTCGCGCTCTGGAGGCGTTCGGTATTCGGCGCAACGCCGACGATGCTGCGCCGGCGGTTCCGAACGCCACGGCGCAGCTGACGTGTTCGGCGTCGACGTGCATGATCGAAGCGGACTTCCTCGAGAAGGTCGGGTTCGAGGTCATTGCTCCCCACCACAGATTTCCGAGACTGAGGCTCGAGCTCGATCGCGATCACGGGTGGAAGCAGGATGTCGAGTCTGCACTCGAGCAGCTACTGATCGCGGCCAGCATCTCCGTCGTCGATATCGAGCAGAAGTCGACGGTCGGGGCGCGCTGACCGTTCACCGACCGACGCGTTCGCGCGCGGTAGGTCAGGGGCGATCGGAGGCAGCGAGCTCTTCGGCGAGCAACTCGGCGAAGGTGAACGTTCCGGTCGGCTGATCGTCCTGACCGAGTAGGTACAGGCGCTTCACGGCGATCAGAATCGCTTCGGCGATGATGTCGCGGAACCGCGGGTCGCTGAGAACTTCGACGTCGGATTCGTTGGTGAGGTAGCCGAGATCGATCTGGATGGTCGGCATGTTGGTCAGGCGCAACAGATCCCACGTGCGGCCGTGGCTGCGGCAGTCGAGAAGCGGTGTGCGGGCGACGATTTCACGCTGCACGTAGCTGGTCAGTACTTGACCGATCATCGAGGTGGATCCGTGCGAGTTACCGAAGTGGAAGCTCGCGACGCCGTTGGCCACGGGGCTGGTGCTCGATGCGCAGCGCAACGAGATCATCAGATCGGCACCCCAGGCGTTGGCCGTCTCGGCGCGGTCGGCGACCGAAGGATTGGTCCCGCGCGCACGGGAGAGGAAGGTCTCCATTCCGGTCGCGGCCATGCGGCCTTCGAGTCGACTCGCCAGATCCCAGAGAATCTCCGATTCGGAGACGCGGCCGAAGGCTCCGTCGACGATGCGTCCGGTGTCGGCTCCACCGAGATCGGGATCGATCACGATGCGCTTGCCGGTCAACTGCGGTCCGGACTTGCGAACGAGTTCTTCCTCGCTCATGGCGTGAGGGGATCCACCGGTGACGCGAGTTCCGAGAAGGTCGAGAGAGCGCAGGGTCGCCGGTCCACAGATGCCGTCCGGGGAGAGTCCGATCTCGCGCTGGAACGAAGACAGGCCCTCGTGTGTGCGGGGGCCGAAGAAGCCGTCGACGCGTTCGTTGTAGAAGCCGAGATCCTGCAGCCTCGTTTGCAACGAGGCGACATCGTCGCCGTACAGCGGTGCGGACAGCTGGTAGATGAGGGTTCGAGCGCCGAGATGGTACGACGCTTCTTTCAGCGCGCGATACGTGGCCGGGCCGACCACACCGTCGACCAGCAGACCGCGATGCTGCTGGAATGCGCGTACTGCTCCACCGAGGGCACCGTCGAAGACGGAACCGGGAGCTGTCCAGTGGCCGTCGTCCATCGGGCCGGGGGGAACGACTGCTTCGTGAAGAAATCCGAGAGCCGACAGAGTGCCGCGGACCTCGGCGACGGCGGGTCCGGAATCGCCGTGACTGAGTTCCTGCATCCTCGACAAAGCCTCTCGATCGTTCCGACGGCACTCACACTTGCAGCTGATGTGCCGATGCCGAAGCATCGGCACATCCGATGATTGTCGCAGAAAGACTGGCTTCCGCTGCAATCCACACTGTGTGTGGGTGAGTCAGATAACGCCTTCGAGGTCCTTGAGCAGCGCGGCCTTGCCCTTTGCGCCGACAATTTGCTTGACCGGCTTGCCACCCTGGAAGAGGATCAGCGTGGGAATCGACATGACCTTGAAGTCGCGAGCAGCCTGCGGGTTGGCGTCGATGTCGAGCTTGGCGATGGTGAGCTTGTCCTTGTGCTCGGCCGCGATTTCCTCAAGAACCGGGGCGACCATCTTGCACGGGCCGCACCAGGTGGCCCAGAAGTCGACCAGGACGGGCTTCTCACTGGTCAGAACATCGTCGACGAACGACGCGTCGGTGATGGTGACTGTGCTCTTGTCGTCGGACATTGTGTATCTCCTCGATGTTGGAAGTTCGGTGCCTGTCAGGCGTTGACTGCGTCGACCGGCTGGTCGGCGTGTTCGAGCGTGTTGCTGGTGATGTCGCCCTGCTCGGCCAACCAGCGCTCGGCGTCGATCGACGCGGTGCAGCCCGTACCCGCAGCCGTGATGGCCTGCTGGTACACGTGATCGACGAGGTCTCCGGCAGCGAACACGCCTTCGACGGACGTGGCCGAAGTGGGCGACGCGACCGTGACGTAGCCGGCGTCGTCGAGCTCGACCTGGCCTTTGACCAGCTCGTTGCGGGGATCGTGGCCGATCGCCACGAACATTCCGGTCACGTCGAGAGTGGTCTTCTCGCCGGTTTCCGCGTGCTCGAGCGAAAGCCCGGTGACGCTGGTGTCGCCGAGGACCTCGAGCACCTTGGTATCGGTGAGGAAGCGAATCTTGTCGTTGTTCTTGGCGCGTTCGAGCATGATGCGCGACGCACGGAACTCGCTGCGGCGGTGCACGATCGTGACACTGCGGGCGAAGCGAGTGAGGAAGGTCGCTTCCTCCATGGCCGAGTCGCCACCACCGATGACGGCGATGTCCTGATCGCGGAAGAAGAAGCCGTCACAGGTGGCGCAGGCGCTGACGCCGCGTCCGAGCAACTTCTCCTCACCGGGGATGGATAGGTAGCGAGCTGCTGCGCCCATCGCGAGGATGATCGCGCGGGCACGGTAGGTCTCGCCGCCGGCGGAGACCGTCTTGATCGGGCCCGTCAGGTCGAGCTCCTCGACGTCCTCGGTTCGGATGTCGGCACCGAATCGTTTCGCCTGCTCGCGCATCTGTTCCATCAGATCCGGGCCCATGATGCCCTCGCGGAACCCGGGAAAATTCTCGACCTCGGTGGTGGTCATCAACGCACCGCCGAACTGCGTTCCCTCGAACAGGATCGGTTCCAGTTCCGCCCGTGCGGCGTAGACACCGGCGGTGTAACCGGCCGGTCCCGAGCCGACGATGATGAGATCGTGAACCTTGGGGGTACTCAATGCAGACCTTCCGATCATGTGCGGGGTATACGTGCGGTCGACAACCGAGTGCTCAGCGCACACGCCGGTCGACGTACATCTGGTCAACACCACCCTAGAGGCAGTTGTTCCCCGGTGAGAGATCTGTCAGCCGATATCCCGACGCGTCAGCACGTCCGGGTTGGCGGTGCCACAGTCGTTACCCACCGCAAGGGCGATGAACTGTGCGGGCTGCGCTCCGGCGAGGACCAGCAGGGTTCCGTCTCGCCCGTCGACGCGCACTCGACTCGATCCGAGAACGGTGGTGGCCGGATCCACATCGTTGGATTGCAGACAGGCAGCGAGGTCGGCCGGATCGGCCAGTACCCCGGGATCACGCTTGCCGATGATGCTGAACGCGAAACCGGAGTCGAGGTCGGCAGAATCGAGAACCAGCGACGAATCCGGAGCCTGCGACGGGTCGGCAGTGATCGATTCGGGTTCGTCCGGTGTGAACAGGACCGCCGCGGCAGCAATCGATCCGGTCGCCAGAAGTATTGCGGCAGCGGCGGTTCCGAGAACGACACGGCGTCTGCGCGGACGCAGCGGAACGACGACGCCCACCGGGGACGCCGATTGCTCGACCGCCGATTGCTCGACCGTGTGGAGGGTGCGATCGATCTGCCGAGCGACGTCGGGCGGAATCGGCATCGTCCCGGTGGGATCCTCGCCCACCTCGTGCAGTCGAGCCGAGACGGCGTCGAGACCGGCGAGTATCTGCATCGAATCCTCGTCGAGTCGAACCAGTGGCCACAGTTGCCTACTGACGTCCTCGGGAAGTGCATCCGCATGCAGATCGGCGAGTAGCTCCGGCGAGAACGGGGCTTGTAGAGCGTCGGTGCTCGACGGCACGTTCCTGCCTCCCTTCGCCTGGTCTGCTTTCCCTCTCACACGGTATAGACGCGAGGGGGTCAGATTCGGTTCCCCGCATCTTTCAAGTACGCGAGCTGCGTCGAGAGTTTGAGTCGACCGCGGGCGCATCGACTCTTGACGGTACCGGTGGGAACGCCGAGCAATGCGGCAGCGTCGGCCACCGAGTAGCCCTCCATGTCCACGATGACGACGGCTGCACGTTGGTCGGGCGGCAACGTCATCAGAGCCTGCCGAACGAGAATGCTCGTCTCCGTCTCGGAGATCCGATCCCTGGGCGACACCGGCTCGTGACTTTCGTTCTCGCTCAACGGAACCGACGGGCGAGCCTTGTTTCTACGGATACGGTCGAGGCAGGCATTGACGACGATCTTGTGCAGCCAACTCCGCACTGCGGCGTCGGCGCGAAACGACCCGGCCGTGCGATGGGCGGAGAGCAATGCCTCCTGCAGAGCATCGGAGGCGTCCTCGGGCGTGTAGCTCGTCCGGCGGGCCGTCAGCCACAGATGTTCGTGGTGTCGGTAGATCAGTGTGGCGAAGGCATTCGGCTCCCCGGCCGCATGGGCAGCAAGAAGCTCCGCATCCGTGCGCTCCCCTGGCGCCGAATCGAAACGTTCGGTCATACGAAAACGGCTCCCCCCGTGTTAACGCATTGGGGGGAGCCTAGGCCATCGAGACCGCGAAGTACGAAACGAACCCGTTTTGGTTACCGAATGCCCGATCTAGGAGTCGAAACCGATCCCGGAGATCGAGGTGGCGATGCGACCGCCCTGTTCACCGAGACTCGTGATCCAGACGAGCACGTTCCCGGTCGGCTCCGTGTCGCTGAGGGCGATGTCGGTTCGGCCGTTCTGCAGCGTGGCTTCACCGAGCAGCGTGGTGTCGCTCAGGCTGGGTGAGTCGTTCGGGGCCGACCGGATCTCCACGACGGTTCCTGGAGACGTCGATTCGATCCACGCGTTCTGCAGCGTCGAGGACGGGATGGACACGAGCAGGCCGACACCGTTCTTGAGGGCCGGGAACTGCTGGAAGTACGAGTCGGTCGTCCACGCGGTGTTGGGGTCGTTGTCGATCACGTTGGAGGCGGTACTCGGGTTGTCCGCGGAACCCTGGGGTGAGAACACGCTGACGCCGTTCATCGCCACCGGTCCACCGGCCTCGGCCGGAGGAGCAGTCGCATCGCCTGCCGGTGGTGCGGTGGCCGGAGTGGTGAGACCGAAGTCCTGGGTGTCGAGCGGAGTGTCGGTGTCGTTGCCGGCAATCGAAGTGAACAGCCAGAAGCCGGCGAACGCGAGAACGACGACAGTTAGTGCGCCGAGTACCGCGATGGCGATGTTGGTGCGCATCGACTTGGCCTTCTCGGCGGCGATCTCCTCGGGATCCGCGAGCGAGTGCCCACTGGCACCGGGCGCTCGCTGGCCCAGTCGCAGCGCCGGCATCAGATCCGTCTTGTCGTTGACGACCGCTGCTTGATCGAGGACGTGCTGCACGGTGGCAGCGGTGCGGATTCCGCTGTTCTGTTCCAGTGCCCGCACTGCGACGGCGGAGATCTCGAACGGAACATCCGGACGGACCTGTCGCGGCTCGAGCGGGGCACCCTTGTCGTCGCGGTCGGCCGGGCGCATGCCACCGACGCTGCGGGCCTGAGCGGCATCACCGGATACGACGGCACCGCCGGTGGTGTCGGACAGCGGCCACCTGGCGGTGATCAGCGCGTAGAGCATTGCGCCGAGTCCGCGGACATCCGAACTCGGGTCGGCGTCGGCCAGTGTCGCGGGGAAGGCGAGGACGGCATTGCCGCTGGAGCTGATGCGCACGCGATCGGGGTGATCGATCGACAGGGCCCCGCCGCTGCGGTGTGCGGCCTCGGCCGCTGCGGCCAGGACCTTGATCGCGCGCGCAGCACCGGTGGGTGCAGGCACCGTATCGGCCATTTCGCGCAGCGACCGGCCGGGCGTCCACTCGGCGACGACGATGCCACCGGAGCTGCCACGCACCACGTCGAGCACGCGGGCGAGGCCGGGCGAATTGATCCGACCCAGACGGAGCGTGCGCGAGAGAATTGCCTGCGGTCCCTGGGTGCGGTCGTCGGTCGAGGCGGTGGATTGCTGATCGGCGTCGACGAACGTCAGTGCGACCTCGCGATCGAGCTTGACGTCGTGGGCCTGCCAGAACTTGAGTCCACGTGCGCCGCCGTGCGGTGCCAGCAGTCGGTACCGTCCTCCGGCCACGGAGGCACCGGGAATGAGTGTCGGGCCGCGGAGCGTGCGCTCGGGAGCGCTCGCCGGGGCCATTGCAGCTGCGGCCTCGTCCGTGGTGGTCGAGTCGGCAGTGCCGGGTGTGGCCGGGGTTGCTGCGGTCTTCTCGGAATCCGCATCGGCCGCGGACTTCGACTGCTCCGGCTTCGACTGCTGCGTCGACTTCTTCTCGCCGGGGGTCTCGACCGGGAGATCGGCTTTGGAGATGGAGATGGTCTTGTCGGTCGGACGCGCCGCGAGAGCAGCCTTGGAGATGGAAATCGTCTGATCCACCGGCTTCGGAGCAGGCTTGTCGGCGGCGGGCTTGTCGGCAGCGGATTCGACGGGAGTTGCCTCGGCGGCGGTCTTCTCGACGTCCTGCTCGGGAGCCGCGGCCGCGCTCGGTGCCGTCGACTCGGCTGCAGTCTTCGAGTCAGCGGCAGTCTTCGCCGGTGTCTCGGCGGGCTTCGGAGTCTTGGCGGAAGAAGCAGACTCGGCCTTCACGGGCTCGGTGCGGTCCTGGGTGTCGACCTCGACGCCGCCGCTCGTTCGGTCGGCTTCGCTTGCTGGAGATTGTGCCGGCCCCCCAGCAACATCGTCGTCGGTCACAGTAACTCCTTCAGGCGAATATGCCCCGTGTTGATCTACGAACGGTCGACCCTCATGAGCGTCTGCCCCCGGGTGCCGATGACCAGGGTACGGGAGCCGATCCCGCGCAGTGTCCCATGTGGGCTCGGATCGAATAACCGGAATGACGCCGGTTTCTGCAGCAGCGAGATCTGCGTCCCGCGCTTCGGAACCGCCGCGGAATCTGCGGACGAGGCGGCTCAGGGCCACAGTGACCGCCAGAACTTCGGGAATCTTGCCGAACCAGAGGATCGAGAACGTGATGCCGAGCATGATGACGGCGTCGATCGCCACGCGGGCGAAGTTGCCGACCCAGCCGTTCATCATGGCGTCGAGCCCGAGGATCCGGTCGATCGCGAGCATGGCCGCGCCGCCGGCCAGTGAGGCGATGAGAACCAGCCAGACCGTCTTGCCGACGTTGGCCATCCGCAGGCTGCCCAGGCTCTTGTGGAGCAGGTATCCGCCGATGATCGCGCCGACGGTGTAGCCCAGGCCGGTCGCTGCACCGAGGAGCAGCACCACCTGCTCGGGCGAGGACGCGACGATCGGGGCGAGCAACGACAGGCCGATCTTGACGGCGGTGATGCCGAGGATGATCCACGTCGGTGTCCAGGCCTTCTCACGGGCGTAGAAGACCCGCAGGTGAATCAGCACCAGGGCGTACGGGATGAGGGAGAACGCCGACCAGCTGACGGCCTCGCCGAGTCTGGGTGCGACCTCGGCGAACCGGCCGAAGCCGTACAGCGCCTCGCCCACCGAAGGCCCCGCGAAGGTCAGGAACACCACGATCGGCACCAGCGCGACCATCGTCAGGCGGGTCGCGACCGAGAGATCGTCGACGACGGACGGAGTGTCACCGTTGGCGGCGTTGCGGCTGAGTCTGGGCATGATGGCCGTCAGTACCGTCACGCCGAGGATGCCGTAGGGCAGCTGCAGCACGATCCAGGCCTGCGAGTAGATCACGTTGCTCGCATCGTCGGTGCCCGACGCGATCCTGGTGGCCACGATCAGCCCGATCTGGCTGATGACGACGTAGAGCACGATCGCGGCGGCCATCGCACCGAACTTCTTGAGTCGCTCGTCGAATCCCCACAGCGGGCGCAGGTCGATGCGTTCGCGGCGCAGGGCCGGGATCAGAGCGAGAACCTGGGTGATGACACCGGCGGTCACACCGAGGCCCAGAACGAGGAGTTTGGGGTTGCCCATCTCGACCGGGTTCACGCTGATCTCGCCCGGCATGACGAAGTACAGAGCGAACACCGCGAGCACGATCAGGTTGTTGTACACCGGTGCCCAAGCTCCGGGCTTGAAGTTCTGCCGGGTGTTGAGCACGGCCGTGAGCAGGCCGGACAGTCCGTAGAACATCAGCGCGGGCAGTACCAGATAGGTGAACGCGATGGTCAGGTCCTCGTTGACCTTCGGATCGCCGTCGAGCATCAGCCGCGCCAACAGCGGGGCTGCGATGGTGGCCGCGAGCGCCACGGTTCCGAGCAGCGCCACCGCGATGGTGAAGAGGCGCCGAACGAATGCCCGTCCGCCGTCGGCGTCCTCCTGCTCGGCTCGGACCAACACCGGAACGACGATGGCTCCGAGCACCGCGCCGAGGACCAGCTCGGAGATCATGTTCGGCAGGATCGTCGAGACGGTGAACGCACTGGCCAGCGCTGGGCCGAGCGTGGCCGTCATGGCGACCTGCTTGGCAAATCCGGTGATGCGGCTGACCAGGGTCGCTACCGCGATCGAACCGGACGCGGCCAGCAGTGACTTCTGCGGCCTCGGTTCGGGCTGTGGCGCCGGGTCGGACCCGCCCGGCGGAATCTTGGTCGGCGGAACCGTTCCGGACGGTGCCTGCGGGTAGTCCTCGTCCCGGAATCGCGGGATCATCTGGGTGACGGTGTCGTCGGCGGCCGGTTGCCCGTCGAGCGGCGGCGGCGCCGGGTACGAGCGCAGCTCCGGCCGCGACTGCCGCTCCCATGGCGCGGATCGCGGTGGCGTCGTGCGCCGGAACACCTGCGATGCGGGCATGCGTGACCGCGGCA
Source organism: Rhodococcus sp. 15-2388-1-1a (assembly GCF_002259145.1). NCBI lineage: Bacteria > Bacillati > Actinomycetota > Actinomycetes > Mycobacteriales > Nocardiaceae > Rhodococcus > Rhodococcus sp. 15-2388-1-1a. The sequence goes on from NZ_NPFP01000018.1 coordinate 194,384, forward strand.
GGTCGCCGTCGTACGGGACGTTGCCTGTCATGGTCTCTCGTACCCTTCGTCGGCCGGGTCGGGTTGACCTCTGAAACGGTGCCAGAGGCGTCGACCTGCAAGTAACAGTAGGAGAGCACCGGCGCAGGCGGTAATTATCGCCAGTGCCTGGCCGTATGCGTTCGATCGAACGGACACCGTCGAGACCTCGCCGAGCCGGGAGCCGTCGAGCGTCGTGACGGAGAAGTCGACCGACAGATTGCGGGTGTCGTCCACCTCGGCCGGGACGGTGATGGTCCGTGATCCACGGGCCGGAAGTTGGGTGATGCCGACGTCACTGATCGTCATCTCCTGCGGCGCATCGACCCGGAGCAGCACGTTGACCGGGACGGGAAGGTCGTTGCGGGCGACGAGCAGCAGCGGGCTCTGCTCCGAGGCGAGGGTGTAGACCCCGCCCGGGGCCAGCACGGTCACCGATCCGTAGATGGTGTCCAGTCCGATGCGGATGGCGGCGAGTCGGTCGCTCGCCATGGTGCCGGTTTCGTCACTGGCGGCGCCCGCGCGACCCGCCGTCGACAGTGCGCGGAGCATGTCCTCGCGCAGCGGGGCGGTGTACAGCCGTGGGGTCAGCTCGGACTGAGGATCGTCGACGAGCGATTGCATCAGGGTGTCGACCCGGGCGCTCTGCGATCGCACCAGGCCGATGGTGTCGGCATCGAGTTCGGTGGACGCGTCGATGCTGGTCACCGGTGGTCCGGACGTGGGTTCGGCGAGCAACTCGGCCAGTGGGCGCGGCGTCGCCAGACCGGAACGCAGCAGCGAGGACACCGTCGACAGAATCGCCGACGGTTCGTCTCCGCCCGCGGTCCAGTACTGCGGGGGCGCGACGGTGACGGTGCGGCCGGGCCGATCGGCGCCGACGAGTGCATGGAAGTTGATGGCTCCGAGCGCATCCTGCAGGCGTGCGGTGCGGGAGTCGGTGGCGAGATCGAAGCGCTGCTCGGTGGGGGTCAGGGCGGGCGTGGACGGGGTGTCTCCGACGCCGGCCAGCGCCGAAGCAGTAGCGGCGTCGTAGTGGGTTGCGGCCAGTGTCTCGGTCTGCTGATCCCCCGACGGCTGGGTCTCGGACGAGACCAGCAGCGAGGTGGGGGCCGAGGTCGGCGGGTCGAGGCTGTTGTCGGCGACCAGCACGGTGTCGGTGCCGGCCGACCGCAGAGCATCGGCGGTGCCCGGGTCGACCCCACCGGTGGTGCTCCAGGTGAAGCCTCGCGTCGAGGTGATGCCGAGGATGCCGTCGACGATGTCGGCCGGGGTGCTGACGGCACTGCTGAGCAACGTGGGATCGCCGATGTCGGCCACCGCTCCCAGATCGGTCTGAGCGAACGGCATCGCCGTCACGCAGCTGCTCGACGCGACCGCTTCGAGTCGGGACAGCCACTGGGCCGCGGCTGCACTTCCGGTGCCCTCGCGGGTCGTGCTGGCGGGATCGGCCGGGTTGTCGACGACGAGGTATCCGCGGGTCATGTTCGAGACGGTGACGAGCAGATCGGGGTCGAGGCCGATACACAGGCTCGACGCCAGTCTGCCGTCGGGATCGAGGCCGGGTTGCGTCGCGAATTCGACGGCTTTGAGCAGGGTGTCGAGCCGTCCGCCACCGGCAAGTTCGCTGGCGAGTTCGTCGTCGATCAGCCGAACGCGCTCGTCCACGGAACCGGGGATTCCGGCAGCGAGACGAGGAATGTCGGCCAGTGGCCACAGGACCGTCATCGCGACGGGGTTGCTGGTGTTCGGGGGCAGCGGCATCGCGCCGGGAGCGGTGGGGTCCATCTCACCGGGATTGCGGGGCAGTCCGACGACCGGGAGCAGGAAGCGGGCGTCGTCGAGTCGTGCGGTTCCGCCGTATTCGGGGGTGCCGTTGACGTTGAGCAGTAGCGGGTAGACGCCGGGGGCCTCGATTCCCAGCGAGGGTTCGGTGGTGCTGCGCAGCTGCATCGACATGTCGAACTGGCGGCTCTCGTCCTTCTCCAACGAGTCGGCGACCGTGACGAAATCGCCGACCCGCTCGAATCGGTCCTGGTCGAGAGTCAACGAGGTCCGCAGTCCGGCGGTGGTGTCGACGGCGGCAGCGGCCTGCATCCGGACACTGACGTCGTCGACGCGGCGGTCCCCGGTGTTTCTCACCGTGGCGCGCACGGTGACGAACGGGTCGCTGCTGGTGGTGACGGTGGAGGGGGCGACGGTCTCGATGCTCAGCGTCAGGAAGGGGTTGCCGTCCTGCGTCATCGGAGTGTCCGGAACTGCGCTGGTGGTGCCGCTCGCGTCGCCGACGGAGGAGTCGGGTTGGGCTGCGGCGCCGGGAAGCTGCGCGGGGATCAGTGCTGCGGTGCCGACCGACGGTGCCACCGCAAGAACGAACGTGGTCAATGCGGCGGCAGCGACCTTCCGGGCCCGCACGATCACTTCCCGCCGGGGATGGGTGCGCCCGAGTTGCCGCTGCTCATGTCGTCGATCAGGCGGGTGGCGATGGCGGCGAGTTTACGTTCGTCGGCATAGGCGAGTCGAGACGGTAGTTCGGTCAGCGGAACCCACGCGACCTCGGTCACTTCGAGGTCCTCGTCGGAGAGTTCGCCGCCCAGGAATCGGAGCAGGTAGTGGTGGACGGTCTTGTGGACGCGTCGGCCCTCGGTGACGAACCAGTAGTCGATGCTGCCCAGCGAGGCCAGGACGGTACCGCGGATACCGGTTTCCTCGGCGACCTCGCGCATGGCCGTCTGCTCGGCCGTTTCGCCCTGCTCGATGTGACCCTTGGGCAGGGACCAGAGCAGGCGTCCGCGGCGGTCGGTGCGGCCGATCAGGGCGGCGCAACGTTTGGCCGGCGGCCCGTCGAGGCCGTCGACCACGAGGCCTCCTGCCGAGGTCTCGCGGACGGTCCGCAGCTTGGGTGCTTCGGTGTCGGCGCGTGCCTGACGCCGCCGCGGGTTGCGGCGGCTCCTGTTCGCACGTTCGGCAGCAGACACCCGATCCATACTAGTTGCCTGTGCGCACTCTTCTACTGTGCCGCACCGCGGGGTGAAGGCCGGGACAATCGATCGGCTCGGCGCAAGTAGGCTCTTCCACCGTGGCCGATCAGTCCCTGTCCTCCGTTTCCGCCGAGCACACCGATGCCCGCCGGGAGAGGTTGCTGGCGGGAGCTGCGGTGACGCTGCGCGAACTCGCTCCGGTGTTGACGCCGCTGGGTGCACTGTTCGCGGCGGCGGGGCACGAGCTCTTCCTCGTCGGTGGCACGGTGCGCGATGCAGTTCTCGGTCGACTCGGAACCGACTTGGATTTCACCACCGACGCCAGGCCCGAGGACGTGCAGAGGTTGCTGTCGGGCTGGGCGGACCATCAGTGGGACACCGGCATCGCGTTCGGGACCATCAGTGCGGCCAAGGACGGCCAGACGATCGAGATCACCACCTATCGCACCGACTCCTACGATCAGGTCTCCCGCAATCCCGAGGTGCAGTACGGCAACAGCCTCGAAGACGATCTCGTTCGACGCGATTTCACCGTCAACGCCATGGCAGTACGTCTCGGAGCGGACGGGGCTCAGGAGTTCGTCGATCCACTCGGCGGTATGGATGCGCTGCTCGAGGGCGTTCTCGATACCCCGTCGGCACCGGAGGTATCGTTCGGAGACGATCCACTGCGGATGCTGCGGGCCGCGCGGTTCGTCTCTCAGTTGGGATTCACGCTGATGCCTCGGGTGCATCGGGCGATCGAGGACATGGCGGAGCAGATCGACCGCATCACCGCCGAGCGAATCCAGGTGGAGTTGGACAAGCTGTTGCTCGGCGCGCACCCGGTCGACGGTATCGACGTGATGTGCGAGACGGGGTTGGCGCAGCGGATCGTTCCCGAGGTGCCCAACATGAAGCTCGAGATCGACGAGCACCACCAGCACAAGGACGTGTACACCCACTCGCTGACGGTGCTCGCGCAGGCGATCGATCTCGAGGACGGCGATCCAGACCTCGTATTGCGTTGGGCCGCACTGCTGCACGACATCGGCAAGCCCGATACCAAGCGAAACGAGCCGGGCGGCGGAGTCAGCTTCCATCACCACGAGGTCGTCGGTGCCAAGCTGGTCCGAAAGCGCATGCGCGCCTTGAAGTATTCCAAGAAGATGATCGAGGACGTCTCGCATCTGGTGTTCCTGCATCTGCGTTTTCACGGCTACGGCAAGGGTCAGTGGACCGACTCTGCCGTCCGTCGCTACGCCACCGATGCCGGCGAGCTACTGCCCAAGCTGCACAAGCTGGTTCGGGCCGACTCGACCACGAGGAACAAGCGTCGAGCTGCGGCGCTGCAGGCCACCTACGACGACCTGGAAGAACGCATCGCCCGCATCGCCGAGCAGGAGGACCTGGCGCGGGTGCGGCCGGACCTCGACGGTAACGCCATCATGGAGTTGCTGAACATCCCGGCCGGACCCGACGTGGGCAAGGCATGGAAGTTCCTGAAAGAACTGCGCCTCGATCGAGGACCGCTCTCCCGCGAGGACGCCGAGGCCGCGCTGCTCGAGTGGTGGCCCACGCAGTAGGCGCGTCCCGCGCACGTGCTCAGGACGAGCGAAGCTCGGCCTTGACGAGGTAGACGTTGTAGCTGTCCCACTCGGAGATGGTGAAGTACAGCTCGTTCGAGGTCGACCACGGGTGAATGAAGCCGCCGTACGCCTTCGGGTACTCGGCAGTGTCGATCAGCGTGCTGGGCGCGGTCCACTGCCCTTGGGGTGAATTCGCCTCTCGCAGCCCGAGATCCCCGCGGATCGGATCGAGATACGTCATCTGCCACAGGCCTCGGGACTCGTCGTGACGGACCGACAGTTCCCCGGCCATACCGTCGGCGATGGGGGTGGCCTCGTTCGATCCGACGGGAGCCCAGGTGCCGTTCACCCAGTACTGGTAAGCGGTCTTGTTCAGTACGTCGGTTCTCGGGACGCGAGCGAGACCGACCTGTCCGACGCGTCCGTTGACGGTGCCGAACATGTAGACGTACTCCCCCGCCGGGACCATTGTGGACACCTGGAACTTGGAGAAGCCGAACACGTTGTCCCACTTGGCATGCTCGTCCTTGACCCAGGTCGAACCGTTGTCGTCGGAATAGGCGATGCCGCCGTAGTTGGTCCACCACATGCCGGGAATCGTGCTCCAGCGCCTGATGGACATGTACGACATGTACTGCCGATCGTCTATGGCGAAACCGGAGGTGGGAATGACCGTGGTCTCCCAGTTCTTCACCTTGCGCGAGGGCAGTAATTCGGCTGCGTGACAACGGGAATCCTGCACCATCGAGTCCAGGGTCATACCGTCGGACAGGTCGGTGTCGGTGCTGTGGCCGAGCGCGTTGGAGCGCCAGTCGTCGCCGCCGACGACGCCGAACTCCCACCCCTTACCGAAGGAATCGCCGAATGCGACGGCGACCTCGCCGGGCTTGCTCTCCCACATGATGCCGAGGTCGGTTCCGTTCACCTGCCAGCGCTTGTCGGTGCGGTTCTCCGACCCCGGTCCGGTCAATTGGGAGACCACTGCGACGCTCCCGACGGTGGGTACCGCCACAGGCGGAGTCTTCGGACCTGGCTCGGCTGCAGGGATGGCGGGTGCGGGTGGCGGCGTTGCCGGTGCGCCGCCCGGGCCGGGAATCGGGATGGGAATGGTTTCGGGTTGCGGGTCGATCTCGATGCGGGGGAACGGCAGATGATCTGCAGAGCCCGTTGCCGGCGTCGGTGAATCGGTGTCGTCGGTGAGATCGGGGCACGGGTCCGCACACGGGTCGGTCAGCGGTTCGGCCTGCACGCGAGTGATGTTCGGGGCGGGGTCGGGAACCGGCACGAGTTCGATCGACGGATACGGCACGGGGATCACCACACGATCCGGCAACGGCGGCAGCTGCGGCGGATTGCCCGGCCCGGTGGGCTCGGGTGGGTAGTCCTTGGGGTCGAATCCTGTTTCGCCACAGGAGTTCACCGGCGGAGGCGGTGCTGCGAACGCCGGGGGCGCAGCAAGAACGGCCGTACCTGCGGCAACCGCGAGTATGCACCCGAGCGACGTCGTGCGGCCGTACATGCGGTGCCCCCGTGTTCTCCGACGAAACCTATCGGTCCGATACGGAAAGGTACACCACGTCAGCGGCGTGTGCGCCCGGTGTTCATCACCGCCGCGGCCAGGCCGAGAGCGTAGATACCGGCCCCGACGAACACCAGGATGTGCGCGGTGGGGTCCTGGCTCAGATCGGTCGTGTCCGGGCCGACCGCGACCGCCGCAGCAGCGAGGGCAGCGACGAATGCGACGTTGAACACGGTGTCCTGCAACGCGAAAACGCGTCCGCGATGGGCGTCGTCGATCTCTATCTGCATGGCAGCGTCGCCACTGAGTTTGACGGTCTGCCCGGCGATGCCCAGAAGGAAGGCTCCGATCAGCAGACTGGTCTGCGTCAGACCCGATACGGCACCGAGCTGCGCCACGATGGCGAGCACAAGCGCGGCGGCGATCGTGCGGGTGCGCCCGAAACGGGGAACGGCGAAGGGGGTGATCAGGGCGGCGAGGAACATGCCGATCGCCGTGGCACCGACAGCGATGCCGAAGCCGGCGAGGCCGCCGGGCAGTGTGCTGCCCGTAGTCTCGCGAAGAATCAACACCATGATCAGCGTGTTGATGCCGAACACGATGCGGTGCGCACCGATGCCGAGCATCGCGGTCGTGACACCGGCGGAGCGCCAGACGGCCTGTGCGCCTGATTTCAGCCCTGCAGCAACGTCTTTCAGCGGACTGTCGGTGCGGCTCTCGACGCCCGGTCCGAGTGACCGTGGTCGGAAGCGGGCCGCAGCGATCGCTCCGACGATCGATCCGGTGGCGGCGAGACCGACTGCGATGCCCGAACCGAGATCCCCTGCGCCGACGAGACCGATCACCGCGACCGCGAGGCCCGCACCTGCTGCTGCGAAACCGGATCCGACGGTCGCCAGTACCGAGTTCATCGGCACCAGCCACGATTGCCGAATCACGTGTGGCAAGGACGCCGAGGCGCCGGCCAGTACGAATCTGCTCAGCCCTACAGTGGCCAGCGCCAGCAGCAACAGCGGTGTCGAGTCCACTCCGGCACACAGCAGCAGCGCGGTGGCCATGATCAGGACAATGCGGATCAGATTGGCCCACAGCAGGACCGACCGCCGATCCCATCGATCCAGTAGTGCTCCGGCGAACGGCCCCACGAGCGAATACGGGACGAGCAGCACCGCGAACCCGGCCGCGATCTCGGCAGGATTCGTCGCGCGCTCCGGGTTGAACAGAATGGCACCGCTGAGCGCGGCCTGGAACAACCCGTCGCCGAACTGACCGGCGAACCTGATGGTGGTCAGCTTGCCGACCCCCGGAGATTCGCGTAGCCGGGTACGGAAGGAAGCGTCGCTCACCGACGGGACTTTAGCCCCCGCCCGTCATACGGAGACGGCGGGCGTCGCGGCCCACCACGCCATCGTTGCGGCAGTGCCGTCGACGAGTGACGTCGGCTGCTGCCCGAGGATCGCCTCGCTGCGGCCCGAATCGAGAACGTAGGGGTAGCGGAACTGGTAGAGGGTGTCGCCGAGTTCCTTCATCGGTCCTGGCACCGCGCTCAGCAGTCGCAGTGCCCAGGCCGGAATGGTGCCGACCTTCGGAGACGGTAATTGTGCTGCAGCCGAGAACATCTCGATCATCGCTCGTTGCGACACCGCAGGCGCGGTGGGCGCATGCAGGACGGTGTTCCACAGCGACGGCGACGCCGCGGCCGTGATCATCGCGGCTGCCAGATCCGGGACGTAGGTGAACGAGTGAGGCAGATCGGCAGAGGCCAAGACGCGGACCGGTTTGCCGGCCAGAATCGGCGCGATCACCCGCTCACCCATGTGCGAGGTCAACACACGCGGCCCGTAGAAATCCGAGGCAGCGACGCTGACGGTGGGTGTCGAGTGCGCGTTGCGTGCGGCCAACAGTTGGGTGCGCACCCCCAGCTTGCGGAACGTCGCGTCTCGGGGCGAATCCTCGCGGATCGGTCCGTCGACCCGGCCGTAGGCGTACAGACTTTCGGGGAACGCGACGACGGTGCCCGCGGCCGCGTCGAGCACGCGGTGTTCCATCGCGACGAGCTTGTTCCGCCATACCGTGTTCTCGTACGCGACGTGGGTGCAGTGGTAGACGGCGGTGGCACCGCTCAGGTGCGGTCGAAGGTCATCGGATTCGATGTCCACAACGCGACGTTCGATCATCGGGTGCTCGGGGCCGCTGCCGGATCGAGTGAGGACTCGCACCGAATGACCCTGTGCAGCAAGCTGTTCGGCGACCGTCCAGCCGACAGGTCCGGCTCCGGTGACGACGTGAAGTTCGGTCATGATCGCTCCATTCGAGGTAAACGAGAGCGGTGCTCTCTGATACGTCGAGTCTGCACCCATGGCTGCACAAAAGCAAGAGCACTGCTCTCCTAAAAGAGCAGGAGTTACTGTGAGTGCCATGGCGAGCACTCCCCGCACCCGAGCCCGCGCTCAGACCCTGGCCGACATCACGCGCATCGGACGCGAACACCTGGCCGCCGATGGCGCCCCGGCCCTGTCGTTGCGCGCCGTCGCGCGGGACCTCGGAGTCGTGTCCTCGGCCGTCTACCGATACGTCGCCAGTCGCGACGAGCTGCTGACCCTGCTCGTCGTCGACGGATACACCGAGCTCGGAGACGCCGTCGACGCAGCGGTGGACGCAGCGGACGGACCCAAGGAGAAATTCCTCGCGCTCGGCCGGACGGTGCGGCAGTGGGGATTGCGGGAGCCGGCGCGCTACGCGTTGCTGTTCGGCAGCCCGGTGCCCGGCTATCACGCCCCCGCGGAGCAGACCACCGGGCCGGGCACTCGAGTGATCACCACGTTGGTGGCCGTCCTGCACTCGGCGTGGCAGACACGTCGACCGGACGTCGAGGCCGATCCGCCCGAGCTGGCGTCACTGCACGGCAGCTTCGAGGACATTCGTGCACAGATGGAGATGGATCTGCCCGACGAGCTGATCGCACTGGGAGTCATGGTGTGGGCGTCACTGTTCGGGGCCATCAGCTTCGATGTGTTCGATCAGTACGGAGCCACGACGTTCGCCAGCAGGGACGATCTGTTCGAGTATCAGTTGGGACTTCTTGCCGATATCGCCGGACTCGACTCATGAGGACTGGCCGTATCGCTTGCGCCACATCCGCGGGTGCTCGGTGCCACAATGATGAGCGTGGCATCGCATGCGGAGGAACCCGAGGACCAGACGGCGTCGGCCTTGCGCGATGTTCGTCCCGGCAGTCTGTTGGTGTCGTCCATCGAACTCGTGGAGCCCACGTTTCGGCGCACCGTCATCTACATCATCGAACACAACGACGCGGGCAGCCTCGGTGTCGTGATCAATCGTCCCAGTGAGACGGCGGTGCAGAACGTACTGCCCAACTGGTCCGAGCTGGCAGCCAAGCCGCAGGCGTTGTACGTCGGTGGCCCGGTCAAGCGCGATTCCGCCCTGTGCCTGGCGACGCTGCGGACCGGTGTGTCGATCGACGGCGTTCCCGGTCTGCGCCGCGTCGACGGCCGAGTGGTGATGGTCGATCTCGATTCCGATCCAGCCGATATCGGCCCACTCATCGAGGGTGTACGCATCTTCGCCGGATATTCGGGCTGGACGTTCGGCCAACTGGAAGGCGAACTCGATCGCGAGGACTGGATGGTGGTGTCGGCCTTGGCATCCGACGTGATCGGTCCGCCGCGAATCGATCTGTGGGCGCACGTACTGCGACGACAGCCGATGCCGTTGGCGTTGCTCGCGTCCCACCCGATCGATGTCGAGCGGAACTGATTCTCGATTATTGGGTCGCCAGTCCGAACCAAGCGGCAGCTCCGAGCAACAGCAGCGCGATGACGAAGACGGCGCGGGTCGTATAGACGTGTCTCACGATGACATCCGATCAGACGAAGGTGAAGCGTTCGGTGTGTACTCGCGGTGCGGGCACGCCGAGGGCTATCAACGAGTCCTCGATCGCGTCGAGCATGGGCCCTGGGCCACAGGCGAAGTACTGCATGGCGTGGTGCCTTTCGGGCAGATGACGAGCGAACATCTCACGATCGAGAAATCCCGATTCGCCGGTCCAGTCCGGCGGTGGATTCTGCAGAATGTGGATGATGGTCAGATCCAGGTGCTCGCGTAGATCGTCGAGTTCGGACTCGAAGGTGATGTCCTCTTCCGATCTGCTGGCATAGAACAGCACATAGGGTCGGCGATCGTGACGGTCGGCCATTGTGCGCAGGATGCTGATCATCGGCGTGATGCCCACTCCACCGGCTATCAGTACGAAGCCGGGGCCTTCGTGTCGATCCGGACCGAAGGCACCGTGGGGCCCGTCCAGATAGGCCCGCGAACCTGGGGTCAGTGTCGGTACCGTGGAAGTGAAATCCCCGAGATTCTTGATCGTCATCTGCACGGTTGCGGTGTTCTCGGCGCTCGAGGAGAACGAGAACGGATGTGCGGTGACGGCGAAGGGTGATCGCTCGACCATGATCCAGCCGAACTGTCCGGGCTCGAAGCGGAAGCCGTTGTGTCCCACTGGGCTCAGCGTCACGGTACAGGCGTCACCGCGCTCGGGTCGGACAGAATCCACCTGCCAGGGGCGTTGGATACGCCGAATCGGTCGGGCTACCCGTACCCACAGCAGCAACGACACCAGACCGATGGACATGATCAGCCAGAGCGCCTTCTTGACCGTGCTGTCCACGTAGTAGCCGACGAGAAGAACATGCGCCAACGCGAAGGCGACGACCACCACCGAGATCACCCCGTGCACGATCTGCCACACCTCGTAGCGCATCCGTAGCTTGCGCCGCCAGATCGACGTGCCGACGAGGACCAGCAACAACACTGTGGAGGTCACGGCGAACCGGGCCCGCCATGGTGCCTCGACGAGGTCGAGCAGGCCGAGGATGTCCGTTCCTGCGATCTGCAGCAGGATCGGATGAGCGAGGATGAACGCCAGCGCCACGTAGGACACCTGGCGATGGAACTGCACGAGCGCGTCCTCGCCGAATGGGGCTGCGGCAGCCTGGAATCGAGCGACCAGGGCGAACTGCATACCCATCATCGACAACCCGATGAATCCGAGGGCAACGGAGAAATCGGTCAGGAATCCTCGTCCGGGACCTGGGTGTCCCATCACCGCGAATATCAAAGGCACCACAGCCACTGCGATGTACAGACCGATCCAAGCGATACCGCGAGTCAACAGACCCATGCAGTCCACCCCATCTCCGGGTCCACCATGCTTCGGCGAGGACGCCGACGTCACTGGAGTGGACGCTACTCGGAACCTGCTCCGACGTGGGGTCAGTGAGCAAATGCGGTGGCCGTCGAGTGGCCACCGGATTTCAGTCCGGCGATCACGTCGTCGATGGCGATGCACAGCATTCGGCCCAGGTCCGCGCTGAAGCCCTCTCGGACGACGATTCGGAGTACGGCGACGTCGGTGGCGTTGTCGGGCATCGTGTACGCCGGCACCTGCCATCCGCGGGCACGTAGCTCGTGGGAGACGTCGAAGACGGTGAAACCGCAATGGTCCTTCAACATGAACGACAGGACCGGGATGGCCGATCCGTCGGTGATGACCTCGATGTCGGGATGCTTGTCGAGGTGTCGGCTCACGCGAACGGCCGTGTCGCGCAGCGCTTTCATGATGTCGGTGTAGCCGGACCGGCCCAGGCGCAGGAAGTTGTAGTACTGCCCGATCACCTGATTGCCCGGCCTGGAGAAGTTCAACGTGAAGGTGGGCATGTCTCCGCCGAGGTAGTTGACGCGGAAGACGAGGTCATCGGGGAGGTCTTCCTTGGTTCGCCAGACGGCGAATCCGATTCCTGGATAGGTCAATCCGTATTTGTGGCCGCTGGCGTTGATGGACTTGACCCGAGGCAACCGGAAGTCCCACACGAGCTCCGGGTACAGAAACGGTACGACGAAGCCGCCGCTGGCCGCGTCGACATGGACCGGTACGTCCGGCCCGCCGCTACCCGCGATCGCGTCCAGTGCCGCGCAGATCTCCTGTACCGGTTCGAGTTCCCCGGTGAACGTGGTGCCGAGGATCGCGACGACACCGATGGTGTTCTCGTCCACCGCGTCTCGAACCTGTTCCGGGGTGATGACGTAGCGACCGCGCTCGACCGGAAGGTACTTCGGCTCCACGTCGAAGTAGCGGCAGAATTTCTCCCACACCACCTGAACGTTGCTGCCCAACACCAGATTCGGAGTGCCGGTGCCGGCTCCTTTGGCTCGCCAGCGCCACTTGAGCGCCAAGCCGGCCAACATGACGGCCTCACTGGATCCGATCGTCGAGACCCCCGTGGCCGACGACGGGTCCTCCCGGTCGAGTCCCGGCGCGTGGAACAGATCGGCAACGATGTTGACGCAGCGTTCCTCGATGGCGGCGGTGGACGGATATTCGTCCTTGTCGATCATGTTCTTGTCGAACGTCTCGGCCATGAGTTTCTCGGCCTGGGGATCCATCCACGTGGTGACGAACGTCGCCAGATTCAGGCGCGAGCTGCCGTCGAGCATCAGTTCGTCGTGGATGTAGCGGTAGGCGGCGTCGGGGTCGAGCTGTTCCTCGGGAAGTCGCAGTGCGGGTACGGGATTGGTGGCGAGGCGGCCGGTGTAGGCCGCAGAGACGATACCGTCGGCATGGATTTTCCTGGTCATCGTCTTCTCCCGTGATCGGCTCGAGTGACACCCAATCTAGTCCGCGACGCTGCCCACCGGGCTCTGTTCCGTTTCCGGTCGTCGCGCGAAATGCTGGGCGATCACGGTGCACACCATCAGCTGAATCTGGTGGAAGATCAACAGCGGCAGCACGATCAGTCCGACGGGTTGGCCGACGAACAGCACAGCGGCCATCGGTAGCCCGCTGGCCAGGCTCTTCTTGGATCCGCAGAACAGCAGTACCATCCGATCCTCGAAGGGGAAGCCCAACCACTTGCCTCCGTACCAGGTGATCACCAGCACCAGGGCGAGCAACGCAGCGCACACCGCGACGACGACGCCGATGCGCCACACCGCCACCGAGGACCACACGTTCTGGTTCATGGATTCGCTGAATGCGGCGAAGACGACCAGCAGGATCGAACCGCGGTCGACGAGTTTCGTCGGCGCGCTGTGCCGGGTGAGCCAGCCTGTCACCCAGGGCCGGATGAGCTGACCGACGGCGAACGGAAGCAGTAGTTGCAGGGCGATGTCGAGCACCGAGCTGGGGTCGATGGTCACGGAACCGGTCGTGGTCATCAGGGCGATCACGAGCAGTGGGGTGACGAAGACGCCGATGATGTTGGAGAACGAGGCGCTCACCACAGCACCGGCGACGTTGCCGCGGGCGATGGAGGTGAAGGCGATCGAGGACTGCACGGTCGAGGGGACCAGGCAGAGGAACAGCATTCCGGTGTAGAGGTCGTCGCTGATGACGCCGGGGACGAGGATCCGCAGGGCCAGCCCGAGTGCCGGGAACAGCAGGTACGTGCACGCCAGGATCACCGAGTGCAGCCGCCAGTGTTTGACGCCGTTCCAGGCGTCGCGGGGCGAGAGTCGGGCGCCGTAGATCAGGAACAGCAGCGCAATGGCGATGCGCGTCACCCAGCCCAGTACGTCCTCCGCTGTGCCGGTCGCCGGGAAGAGGCTGGCCAGCGCTGCGACCGCGAAGATTCCCAACAGGAAGGGATCCAGCACGGTATCCCGCAACAACTTCACTCGGCTAACTTAATCCACCGTGGCGCTGCGAGTACGGGCGGTCAATGAGTTGAGAGTGCCTGCGATTGTCTTTGCGTCGGCAGAACCGATGGTGAGCCGGTCCCCGTTGGCGAACGTGACGAAGGCCGCGGGGCCGGCCTCGGTGGCGACGGCGTAGTTTCCGCGTCCCTTGGCCCGCAGACCCCAACCGCCGAACTCCTTCGAGGGATCGACCGCCCGAACCGAGGCGCCGGTGATCTCGTCGATTCCGTAATCGAATGCCGCCATGCCCAGGCTGGACACGAAGAGGCCGTCGCTGTCGATGTGCACGGTGAATCGCAGCAACGACAGAATCAGAATCGTCAGTGGGGCGAACAGGAAGATCGGCCACAGTGAGCTGGACAGATAGCACGTCAGAGCGGCCCCGGCCAGGGACACTGCCACGACGGTGATACCGGCGATGCGACTGGCACCGACGCGGACCACCAGGGGTAATTCGGGGCTGCACCGCGGGAGATCGGAATGCGGCGCAGACGTGGCGACGACGCGTTCGCGGTGGTCACGCAGTCGCGACGCGCCGAACAGCCCGGCCGCGAAGCCGACGACGGTCCCCACCGCGATGGCCCAACCGGGGATGGTGACGCTCTGCGCGGTCGGCATGTCCAGTTCGCGAACAAGGGTCGCGATCTGCAGAACACCGATCAGCCCGACGACGGTCAGCCCGATGATCAGCATCGTGCGACGCATGATCAGCAGCACCCGAGCCAACGACGCGACGGCGCTGCACCCGCCGCCCACCAGCACGATCACGATCGCAAGGGTCCAGGCGTTGGAGAGCGGATTGGAGAAGTCGTCCGGTTCGGTGCCGCTGAAGTGAGTGGCGACCTCCTCCGGCAGGCGTCCCTGCCACAGGTATGCCAGGACGAGTCCGAGTGCGGCTACCGCAAGGGGGACGACGACGCCGAAGACGACTCCGGCCGGGTCGAACGTGCGTAGTGCCTTCGCCTTCATCTGCTCAGCTCGGCTGGCAGGCGTCCTTGAGGCTGCACGAGATGCACGAGCTTCCGCATCCGTCCGCCTCGGCGGGTGGCGGAACGGCCGCTGCTGCGCGGGCCCCGATGGATCCACCGGCCGCGGCGATGAACAGCGCGGCAACGAGGGCAACGACGACGCCCACGACGGCGGCGATGCCGCTCAGTGCGAGAGCGGCCACGCCGCCGATGGCCAGCACCAGGGCCGATGCGGCGGTGGTGGGACCGGCGACGCGATTGGCGAGGGTGAACGTCTCGTCGTCACGCATGGCCTCGGCGGTGCGGACACCGGCAAAGCGGTTGCGTGGGAGCCGGCCCAGCAGCGACGCGAGGGCGACAGCGCCGACGACGAGGGCGAGCACGAACAACACAACCGAGACGATGACCACCTGGCCAGGATACGGCGCAGCGAGGTCCTGGTACCAGCCGGGCCGCGTCACACTTTAGGCTGGTAGGTGTGACCGATTCCGTTGAAGCACCCACCGAGTCCGCCCCCGAGTACCGCTACACAGCCGAACTCGCCGGGCACATCGAGGAGCAGTGGCAGGACCTGTGGGAGACGCAGGGCACTTTCGACGCTCCCAACCCGGTCGGAACCCTCGCCGGAGACGTCCCGAAGGACAAGCTGTTCGTCCAGGACATGTTCCCGTACCCCTCGGGCAGCGGCCTACATGTCGGCCACCCTCTCGGTTACATCGCCACCGACGTGTTCGCGCGGTATCACCGCATGCAGGGTCGCAACGTGCTCCACGCGCTGGGCTACGACGCGTTCGGTCTGCCGGCCGAGCAGTACGCCGTGCAGACGGGCACGCACCCGCGCAGCACCACCGAGGACAACATCACCAACATGCGACGCCAGTTGCGTCGGCTGGGCCTCGGACACGATCGCCGACGGTCCCTGGCGACGACGGACGTCGACTTCTACCACTGGACACAGTGGATCTTCCTGCAGATCTTCAACTCGTGGTTCGACGCGGACCTCGGCAAAGCGCGGCCCATCTCGGAACTCGAGGCGGCGTTCGCCTCGGGTGAGCGCACGTTGGACGACGGCCGCTCCTGGGACTCGCTGACCGTCGGCGAGCGTCGTGAGGTGATCGACGGCTTCCGTCTGGTGTACGAGTCCAACTCGATGGTCAACTGGTGCCCCGGTCTGGGTACGGTGCTCGCCAACGAGGAGGTCACCGCCGACGGACGCAGTGATCGCGGCAACTTCCCGGTGTTCCGAAAGAACCTGCGGCAGTGGATGATGCGCATCACCGCGTACTCCGACCGCCTGGTCGACGACCTCGAATACCTGGATTGGCCCGAGAAGGTCAAGACCATGCAGCGCAACTGGATCGGGCGATCCCGTGGTGCACAGGTCTCGTTCTCGAACATCGAGGTGTTCACCACCCGCCCGGACACGCTGTTCGGTGCGACCTACGTGGTGCTCGCCCCCGAGCACGAACTGGTCGACGGGTTGGTTGCTCCCGAGTGGCCTTCCGACGTGTCCGAGAAGTGGACGGGCGGAGCCGCCACTCCCGCGGAAGCCGTTGCGGCATATCGCGCGTCGATCGCCGCCAAGTCGGATCTGGAGCGGCAGGAGAACAAGGAGAAGACCGGCGTCTTCATCGGTGCCTACGTGAGCAACCCGGTCAACGGTGAGCAGGTGCCGGTGTTCATCGCCGACTACGTGCTCACGGGCTACGGCACCGGTGCGATCATGGCTGTACCCGGGCACGACGCACGCGACTGGGAGTTCGCCACGGCGTTCGGTCTGCCTGTGTGCGAGGTCATTTCGGGCGGAGACGTCACCGAGGCGGCATACGTCGGCGACGGCGCGTTGGTGAACTCCGACTTCCTCGACGGCCTGCCCGTGGACGAGGCCAAGGCTGCCGTCATCGCGCGGTTGGAGGCCGACGGCACCGGCCGCGGCACCATTCAGTACAAGCTGCGCGACTGGCTGTTCGCTCGCCAGCGCTACTGGGGTGAGCCCTTCCCGATCGTCTGGGACTCCGAGGGCAACCCGCACGGCCTGCCGGATTCCGCTCTGCCGGTTGAACTTCCGGAGGTCGAGAACTACGCACCGGTCTCGTTCGATCCCGACGACGCCGGCTCCGAGCCGTCCCCGCCACTGGCGAAGGCCAGCGAGTGGGTCAACGTCGAACTCGATCTGGGCGACGGGTTGCAGACATACACCCGCGACACCAACGTCATGCCGCAGTGGGCCGGTAGTTCCTGGTACCAGCTGCGCTACATCGACCCCACCAACTCCGAGGCCTTCGCCGACCCCGAGAACGAAAAGTACTGGGTCGGACCGCGTCCGGAGATCCACGGACCGAACGATCCCGGCGGAGTCGATCTCTACGTCGGTGGCGTCGAGCATGCGGTGCTGCACCTGTTGTACTCGCGCTTCTGGCACAAGGTGCTCTTCGATCTGGGCCACGTCAGCTCGAGCGAGCCGTACCGTCGCCTGTACAACCAGGGCTACATCCAGGCCTACGCCTACACCGATGCCCGCGGCGTCTACGTACCCGCGGCTGAGGTCGTCGAACGCGACGGTGGCTACTTCCATCAGGACCAGCCCGTCAACCGTGAATACGGCAAAATGGGTAAGTCCCTGAAGAACTCGGTCTCCCCCGACGAGATCTTCGCCGAGTACGGTGCCGACACCCTGCGCTTCTACGAGATGTCGATGGGGCCGCTGGACACCTCCCGGCCGTGGGCGACCAAGGACGTCGTCGGCGCGCAGCGGTTCCTGCAGCGCGTCTGGCGACTGGTGCTCGACGAGGTGACCGGCGAGGTCCGCGTCACCGACGACAAGCCGACCGAGGACACGCTGCGGGTGTTGAACCGCGTGATCGACGGTGTGCACGCGGATTATGCTGCACTGCGCGACAATACGGCCGGTGCCAAGCTCATCGAGCTGACCAACCACATCACCAAGGCGTACCCCGACGGTGCGCCTCGCGGAGTGGTGGAGCCGCTGATCCTGATGCTCGCTCCGCTGGCCCCGCACCTGTCCGAGGAACTGTGGAGCAAGCTCGGTCACGAGAAGTCGTTGGCGCACGGGCCCTTCCCGCGGGTGGAGAAGAAGTGGCTGGTCGCCGATACCGTCGACTACCCCATCCAGGTCAACGGCAAGGTCCGCAGCCGCATCACCGTCCCCGCCGATGCGACGAAGGACGACGTCGAGAAGACGGCTCTGGCCGACGAGAAAATCGTGGCCCTGCTCGACGGCAAGGCCCCGACCAAGATCATCGTGATCCCGGGTCGAATGGTGAACATCGTCCTGAAGTGACCCTCCGCCGAACTCGAAGTTGTGGATGAAAATCTGGCGATTTCCGTCCATAACTTCGAGGTCGGGGCTTTAATTTGTTCCATGTCACAGGTCGGTAGAGGATTCGCGATGAGGTTGGTGGCCTCCGTCGTCCTGGTTCTCGGGTCCCTCACGCTCGTGAGTGTCCCTGTTGCACAGGCAGATCCGGGGCCCGGCTCACCGATTCCGGCCGACGATCCGTTCTACGATTGGGACGGCGGCCTGGACGTCTCTCCGGGAACGGTGCTTCGGTCGAGGCCCATGACGTTCCGTACCCCCACCCAGCCGACCCCGATCACGGGTAGCCAGGTGCTGTACAGAACTACCGACCAGCAGGGTGACGGCGTCGTCACGGTCGCCACCGTGCTGCGACCCTTGGTCCCCGGGCCGACGCGGATCGTCTCGTACCACATGGCGTACGACGCCCTCGGCTCTCAATGCAACCCGTCCTACACGCTCAGTGGCGGGTCCACGAGTCCCATTGCCGGCGCGGAACAGGCGGTCATTGCCGGCTACCTCGCAGCGGGCTACACCGTCGTCGTGCCGGATTACGAGGGTGAGGAGCTCGAGTGGACGATCGGGCGGCAGTCGGGTTACGCAGCGCTGGACGGCATTCGTGCGGCTCAGTCCCTCCTACAGCTTCCGTCGAGCACACCCGTCGGGATGGTTGGGTACTCCGGAGGCTCCGTGCCGACGCAGTGGGGTGCCGAGATTGCCCCCGAGTACGCACCCGAGCTGAACTTCGTCGGAGCGGCTGCCGGCGGACTGCCCGTCGACCTGGCTCACAACCTGCCGTACGTCAGCGGTAACAAGGAGTGGGCGGGGGTCATCCCGGCACTGATCGTCGCCTACGAACGCGCCTACGGTCTCGACCTGGACGATTTCATCTCCGATTACGGCCGCCAGGTGATCGATCAGGTCGATCAGGAGTGCATCGCCCAGTTCGCCGACGACTACCCGACACTCACCGACGCCTCGATGGTCAAGGCTCCGTACACCTCCATGCTCGACGTGCCCGAGGTGGTGGCGGCGATCGACGACAACATCATGGGTAGCCAGGGCACTCCGCGGACGCCGATGTTCCTGGCTGTCGGGCACGCCGATCCGATCGGCGATTCCGTCATGATCACCGCGGATGTACAGGGACTGGCGTACGAATACTGCGGCCGGGGCGTCGATGTGCAGTATGCGCAGTACGACGGTTTGACGCACAGCGAAGCCTTCCCGGCATTCGAGGCTCAGAGTCTGCAGTTCTTGACCCAGCGGTTTGAGGGTGGGCCGACGTACAGCAACTGCGCGACCATCCCGCCCGGCAACGCCCTGACACCGACTTCTTGATACGGGAAGACGGTACTGGTGCGTTCTCTCAGATCGCGCCCAGATCGGCCGACAGCCAATGCTCCGGCTGCAGGTGGAACACCACGTTCTCTTCGTGCTCGCTGTCGGCCATCTCGAGGTAGCCGTCGACCTTCTCCGGCGGTAGGTAGCGTGCAGCCATGGCGCGTAGTAGCTCCGGCGTACTCGGCTCTTCCCGCGCAACCGGTCCCTCGACGGACACGTATCTGATGGTCGGATTCGACTGCTCGATCATGAGCGTGAATCGCCCTGCGGCTCTGATCAATTCGGCTTTCTTCGACGTCTTCCCGGTGAGGACCCAGGCCTGGCCGCCAGGTGTGTAGTCGTACCAGATGGGGACGGTCAACGGACCACGATCCGGGCCCGCGGCCACGGACAGCGCGGCGACGTGAGACTCGGCCAGAAACTCTTCGCGTTCTGCCTTCGACAGTGCCATGACCTAACCGTAGGACTTTCGCAGACCGAGTTCCAGACCTGCGACCATGACCGAGCGTCGCGTGAGGACTCCGGGTGGACGGGTCCTCGGGCAGGTGAGGTGCCCGCACCCGTCGGCAGGACGGGTGCGGGGGGCTGAGCAGGTGCCTAGTCGATCGACTTCTGCTTACCTCCGGTGACGAAGCCGGCGGAGCGGAACGGCCGCAGGCGTACGACGGGTTCTGCGTCGTGACCCTTCTGGTCGTGCACGATGCGGTATTCCGCGCTCAATTGTCGAAGGCTGGCGATGGACAGCTGCCGGAGTTGTTCGGCAGTATCGGGATCGGATTCCAGTGTGGGCCGAAGCTCGGCGTCGAGCGTCAATGTCTGACGCTGTTCGCTGTCGGTCTCGCAGCGAGCGATGAACCGTCCCGTCAATCGTGTTGCCAGAGAGATGTGTTCGACGGCCGGCCGCAAGTAGTCCGGATAGATGTTGACGGCACTGTAGATGGCGGCGACGTCGGTACGTCCGAAAACCAACAGATAGTGCGCATTCGGGTCGATACCGTCCGCCAGAGCAGGATGGCCGGCGTCGGCCAGTCGTTCGCGGACGGCGCTGCCGACGAGGGTTTCACCCCTGTCGTTCACCCGGTACCGCACCAGCGGTAGTACGCCGCCGACCGTGAAGAGTAGGTACCCGTCGGAATCGACTTCGATGTAGGTGAACTCGGGTCGATACTGCACGAATGCGGGTTGCTGCACGACATCTCCTTCGGCGTACTCGGTACCGAACATCGCGCGGTTCAAGACCGAATCCTCAACTGACGCTGAGCGTATGGCGATTGTGGCTGCCGTTTCGTAGCCGACGAATCCGACGTCGGTTGCGCCGTACACCACGCGCACTCGGTCTCCGTCGGGGTCGCCGAGCATGCCGTGGACGAGGGATCGCCATGCTTCGCTGACGGGTTCACCGCCGACGATGATCACGACGTCGTGCCGTCGAAGCAGTTCGCCGTGGGTGTCGAGGAGGTCTCGGGCAATAGGGGGATACGCGAAGATGACGACCTGCTGATATCCATCTGCGGCCTCGGACACCATCTCGGCAATGACGTCGGGATCCATGCCCGGGGTCGCTATCGAGAGCCGGTGACCACGCTTCCGGAGTTCGAGCAACATGGCGTACATGAAGGCACCTCCAATGTACGGACCGAGTGGGAACGTCACGAGGGCGAGAGTCGTGCGCTGTTCCGTGTCGGCACATTCCCGCAGTACGTGCCCGAACATCGCTGCTCCGTGATCGGTGCTCCGCTGGCCACGTGACCAGAAGGTCGGGGTGCCCGAAGAGCCGGCGCTGCTTGCGATGGTCTCGACTTCCTCGGGTCCGCCGGCCTGCAGATCGGAGAGGATGTTGGTTCGTCGGTAGTTGTCCTTCGAGGTGGTCGGCAACCGAGCGAGGTCGGTCATCGTGGCGATCGCGTCGATCTCGATTCCGTGCTCGGCCAGGAGACGGCGATACGCGGGCACGGAGAGCGCGATGGACTGGACGAGCCGGAGAGCCGTGTGTGTTGGGTCGTGCCGATCTGCCGGGTTCATGGCCTGACCTTTCGATCATGTCCACCGCCGGACGGGCGGTGAACGGGAATCACGTTGGGGGACGATGTGATCCGATCGCACGGCGTGCTTGTTCCACTTCTCGAGAAACTCAGAACTGGCGACGAACATCACCGACCTGCGGATCCGCCATGCCTATCCCTGGCATGGCGGGCATCGTCCGCGTCCTGAACCGCGGCCACGTAGGCGTCGTGCAACCGCGTGAGGTCGAAGCGCTCGCCGATGGTGTCTCCGTGAGCATCTATGTCGGCGCAGAGCTTCTCCCCAGGTGCACTCCAACTCGAACCGGCTTTCAACCGATAGAACGCAGATCGGGAAATGCTGAACAAGATGCGGCCGAGATGATCGTCGTCTTTGCTGCCAGCCGCGCGTCGAATCGCACGGTAGGCCTCATCCGTGGCGCGTTCCAGTTCACCCCGCCGGGCCTCCACGCGCTGCAGGGCTTGAACGAGGCGCTCTTGGTACGCGGTGAGTCCGTCTGGCCCCCGCGACTTCGGCGGATGAACCGAGCTGTCGTGGGGCGACAATATTTCGTGAAATGTTCCTGTTCCTGATCCCCTGGGAATGATGTCGAGTCGGTTGCCGAAATCTCGTGCACGCTGGGCGAATTGCCGTGAGTCCAGCAAGGGCAGCGTCGTCAGGTAATGACGCAGCTGGTCATCGGCGACCGCAGCGAACATGTCAGCGGTGAGCTCGAGTAGTGCCGGGTGATGCGCCCACGCGGTCATGGCAATCGAGATGGGATACGGAAGCCCGGTGCGGATGAGGGTCTGACAGCTCGCGCGGACGGCGGGTCTGGCCAGCCGATCTGCTCCCAGGATGATCAAGGTTTGTTCGACCACGGCACCGACGAACAAATCGTCGGGCGTCTGTGCAACACGAGCTGTCAATCTCGGCAGTTCGTCTTCGGCTCCCCTGTTGGCGAGACCCTTGGCGGCGGCGAACTCGAAGAACGTTTGATGGAGAAACCGGGCACGATTGTCGGTTGTCACCAGCACTCCGCGCCGGGTCAGTGCCCGTACATGTCTGCGTAGGACAACGTCGTCGTACGCATGGTCCGCCGATGCGGCGACCTGCGCCGCGCGTCGAACAAGGACGTCGACGGGTGGTTCGGGTGTGCCCAGAGCGAGCATGGCGATCGCCAGAAACCCAGCACTGGCCGAGAGGTCATCGGAGTCCTCAGCCGGTACCTCCGGTCCGGAGCGGTGATCGCTGACGATACGGCGAGACCAGAACAGGTTGTAGAGGCCGGTGACGTCGAGTTCGAGCTGAGGGAAATGTGGTGCCGACAATGAGAAGAGCAGTCTGAGCAGCAAGGGGCTGGTGCACACGTCGTCGACGAGAGCACCGCGGGCCAGGGCGGACTGGATCGCCGACACCGGATTCGTGGACATCACCGAGTCGTCGGCGATGAATTCGACGGTCAGGGCCTCGATTGCGGTCGGGAGTTCGGAGTTCGAGGAGAACGGCCCGAGGGTGATCTTGTGCCCCAGGGTCGCGGGAAGGCTTTGTCCTTCGAGCGGCCTGGTCGTCAGAACTACGGGGACTGCCGTCCGAGCGACCACTGTGACCAGGTCGATGATGTCGTGGCGAGCAGAGCGGCTGTGCAGCATCAGGTCCGCGGTGTCGAGCAACAGTATGGCGCCGGGTCGACCGGTGATGGCGGAGATGATCTCGGCGTTCGAGGCTGTACGTATACCGTCGTCTCCAGGATGGAGCCAGGTGGCAGAGACCAGCAGCGGATGGAGCCCCTGCTCCTGTAGCGCTCGGTGCAGCGACCACAGCAGTGTCGATTTTCCGTGCCCGGCCTCACCGACCACGATCTGCGGCTCGGATCCCAGGACAGTGCGTCGAAGCAACGCGGCCTCGATATCGCGACTCACATACCAGGTGCCGTGGTCCCCGGATCCGACTTCGATGTCGTCGAGCAGGTGCTGCGACAGTCGTGCCAATCGATCCCAGTGCATGGGATCCATTTCGGTCACACTCACCTCGCCACGCCGCAGTAATCGGCGCGGTGGTGCGGCACCCTTATGGGGTCCTTGTTGCGATGCCGGGCATGAGCAGTCGGAGTACGCCGTCGGCAACGTCGACTGCCGTTTCGGTCGGCCGCGTCAAGCATCGAAACAGGACGTTGTTGGTCAGCATGATTGCCGCCTCGATCGTCGGTGCTTCATCGCTGAACACGCCCGCTTCGCGTCCCCGTTCCAGGATCGGGATCACCGCAGATGGCAGGTAGAGGTTTTCCAGAACTGTGGTGACGGTGTTGGGTTGCTGAAACTGCTCGAAGCTCAAGGCGAGCAGCATCCCGGAACTCATGGCTCGGTTGTCGATCACGAACTCGCCTACTTCGATCAGAGTGCGGCGCAATGCGATAGCGGGTTCGACGCCGAGACGCTCATCGGCTCGACGCAATCGCAGAACTCGATCGAATTTCGGTTTCAGCGCGGCCACGATGATGTCGACTTTGCTCGGGAACAGCCGTCGAAGGTCGTCGGCTCGGAGGCGTGCGGCCGCCGCGATATCGGCGAGAGTTACGAGAAAGTATCCGTTGTCGACGAACAGAGCTTCCGTTGCGGCGATCACGTCGGCCTCGAGGTCTGGCCGTAGAGCGTCGGAGTCGTCGGAAGGGTATGCCGGTTCAGGGTCGAGTGCCTGCCGATCGGAATGCAGTGGATCGATTGCCCACCGCAGGATCGAGGTGGTCGTTGCGGCAATGTCGTCCCCGGAGAAGGAACCGGGAGTAAGCATCTCTCGTAGTGCGAGTCCGTCGAGCAGAGCTCCGAGGACAGTGGAGAGGGAGGTCAGTGACATCGGTTGGCGGACGGACCCGCCCTGAGCTTGGATAGCCTGACCCACCTTGGTGCGCAGGTCGGCGTCCAGTCGCTCGAACTCGGGGGTGACGGCTTTGCGTGCCCCGTCGTGGTCGGTAGCGAGCAAGGTGGCGACCAGGCGCCGCCGCATCAGGCCGGAGGTCAGGTCTTCGAATAGGGCGGACACGGGTGCGGCCGCGTCTCGTAGCCCGGCAGGCGGGTCGGTCGGTGCAGTTCCGCTGTAATTCACGGTGAGGTTGTCGAGCAGATCCGCAACGAACGCTTCTTTGCCGCCGGAACCTCCGCTGCGGGAGTTCCCTGGGTAGGTGTTGTGGAACGTCTGGTGCGACAGCCCAGCACCGTCGACTACCGCCGAGATGGACAGCGACCGGGCGAGATCGGTCATGTCCACTTCGTTCAGGAGCCGGTATCCGGCGTGGAGAAATTGTTCACGCGGGACAGGCCTAGGGTTCAACGTCAACCGCCTTCACTGGACTTCAGAGCACCTGAGTGGATTACGAACTATAGCAATCCGGTGACCGTGCCCGCACTGTTTAGTTATGACTACATCTCGGTGTAGACCGAACACTCGAATCGATGTTCTTCTCGAATTGGTTTGTGTTGCAGGGGGTTCAGAGCCGTGGTCCGATACACATCGGCCTCAAGGCCGGTATCTCGAGGAGGACCAGATGGTGTTGATCGATCATCGACCCCAAGTCCAGACGCGCGTCGCAGTGCCCGGGACAGTGCGTAAACCCCTCGGCCCGAGGCCGCCCGTCACCCGTTCCACTCTTGCCTCGGGGCGAGATCATGGCCAACGGCCAGCGCCGACGTACACGTCACCCGGACTGACGGAGCGTGAAGTTGTAGTCCTGAAGGTCTGGTTGAACTGCGACACCAAAGTCGAAGTCGGTGCTCGCCTCCACATCGCCCTGGGAACCGTCAACACACACCTGACCCGAATCCGGGACAAATACTCCCGCGTCGGTCGGGCTGCGCCGACGAAGGCGACACTGGTCGCCCGGGCTCTGCAAGACGGCATAGTGAAACTCGACGATCTCTGAGTGGTGGAGATCAGCGGGTGGTCGTAGGCGAACCCGAGACGGGGACGATGCGCTCGCGACAGTTACCGCACCGCCGAGATGAGTTGACGCGTAATAGCTCCGCGAGCAATTCCAAGACCTCGCCACTGCGTCTCGCCTCCGAATTCACAGTCAACGGCTAGCCTGGCAAGCAGCCCTGCTGGGCGCCAGCACGGTTCATAGACGGGCACTCAGAGGAGATTTAAACGCCATGAAGCTCGATCGTATCGACGTGAGATTCTTCCGATCCTTCAACTATGACTTCGAACTGAAAACACGTGAGGGTAGCGAGCCTGCGGACTGGGAAACTAAGGACCCTTGGTATCCGTTCGTGCGCGTGCCCGTCGAACGCGATATCACCGCCATCGTAGGAGCCAATGAAGCGGGAAAGAGTCAACTGCTCACTGCGCTCAGAGCAGCCCTAACCGGAAAACCAATTTCGAGAGAGGATTTTTGCCGATATAGCGATGAGTATTCGGTTCAGACTGGAAAAATTCGGTTGCCGGAGTTCGGCGCATCATTTTCTCTGGAAGAAACTGATCAGGTTCCAGGTGTACCCGCGTTACGTGACGTACGGGCATTCACATTGTATCGACCAGGCGACGGCGAACCATACCTTGTGATCAATGATGAAAAAGTTCGATTGACTTCGCAAAACCTGGCAAAGCTCGAAGCATTCATGCCCGAGATTTACGAGCTTAAGACCGGCGTGGCGATACCGGACAGCGTATCTATCGCTGAGCTCACCGGCGAGAGCCGCATACGACTGCATGACCGACGGCAGAGATCGAATCTGTTCGCTCAAATACTGGGCATAAAAGAACCCACGGTAGACAACGTCGGTCAAGCCGTACTCCCTTCGCTAGCATCTCCAATCGATGAAGCATCGCTTGCAGCAGAACGCCAACGTAAGGACGAGTTCGAGTTGGCTCGGACTCTTCTCGTAGACGCAGCCCGGATCGACCCTCAAGCATTCACGGAACTAAGGCAAGCCCTCGCATCAGGAAAAGAAGGTCAGGTCGAGGCCGTCGTCGGCAGCATGAATGCCGCGATACGCGATAACTTGAATGTCCAGCGCTGGTGGACGCAGGACCGGAAGTTCGAACTGGTTCTGGAAGCGCGTGAACATGAACTGGCTTTTACCATCCAAGATAGGACAGGCTCGACATACTCTTTCGCCGAACGAAGTCAAGGACTGCGGTACTTTTTGAGTTATTTTGTCCAGTTATCAGCACACAAGCAAGGTCTGACGAAGCCGGATATATTGTTGCTCGACGAGCCGGATGCGTTCCTTTCTAGCGTAGGGCAACAGGATCTACTCCGTGTGCTTTACGACTACGCCCTGCCTGAGAACGGGTCTGCCGGGGGTCAAGTAGTTTACGTTACCCACTCCCCATTTCTAATCGACAAGAACAATCCTCAACGCATAAGAGTCCTGGACAAAGGTGCTGAAGATGAAGGTACGCGCGTCGTTCGCGACGCTGCGAACAATCGGTATGAGCCCCTCCGCTCGTCACTCGGAACATACGTCGCGGAGACTGCTTTTATCGGTGGGCAAAATCTATTTGTAGAGGGCCTGGCCGACCAGGTATTAATTGCCGGATTGTCAGCTCATCTTTCCCGATTCTCCGCCTTCAGGCAATCGGCACTGAATCTCAATGATGTCACTATAGTTGCTGCGGGCGGAGCGGACGGCATACCTTATATGGCATATCTTGCCCGAGGCCGCGACACTATTAAACCCCCGTGTGTAGCTTTACTTGATGGCGACCAGTCGGGACGTGATGCAGAAAGAGTGCTGAAGCGAGGCGAGGCAAGGCGTAAGCGTGTGCTGCAAGACAAATATATCATTAGACTTGACCTATGGTTTAGCGCCAGCGGCTTAGACGCAGAGGGAGGTGTGGTAGTCGAAGAGATCGAAGACCTGTTGCCAGTATCAATAGTTCACCGAGCGGCCCTCAATCATTTAGCCCGATTCAAAGACCTCGCAGAGGTAGATATCGATCTTTTTTCGGAGCAAGCGTTGTCGACCGCAGTGGCCGAAAAAAAATCGATCTGGGGCGCCTTAGAGGCAACCTACAGCACAGCGTTCGAAGGTGAACATATAGAAAAGGTGGGATTGGCTCGCGAGATAGTCTTGCTTCTTGACGTCAAACCTGACGTAGCGGGAGCGGACAAACTGCGCACTCGGTTCGCCGTCCTTCTGGAACACCTTGGTGCGGCTCTGGATACTGCCGAAATAGAAGAAGAGCACAGCCGGAGTGACGATCGCGTCAAGCGCGCGATAAAAAGCTTTGCTCAGAACTACAAAACGGGTATTACAAAACGCCAAGCGCAGAAACTAATCTACGAGCTGCTCGATGCATTTGACAGGAGCGATTGGGTCGAACAAGCGACGTTCCAGCTGTCGAGGATTCGGACTGAACACAACCTGCAGGACTCGAAGTCGCTGACTGTCGAGGATTTCTCGAAGTTCCGTGAGGATATTATTTCGCTAAGCACGCATGAAAAACAGCACTATCAAGACGATGCCGCAAAGGATCCGGCCGAAGAAGTGATAGGCAACCATGCTGCGCAGAACATACCGGTAAAGCCTGACGAGCCTACTTCCGTTCAAGCGTCAAAGCCCGATGTCGTTGACGGCTAGGGGTGTGTTTTCGCGGCGCGCTCCTTCTTTTGGTGCGGATGTTCGCCGCGTCGACTAAGTATGCGGCGACGGTGATCGGATGCGCCGGTAGCGTGAATTGACCATTCGTCTCGAGCCAATGGGTGAAGCTCCTCGACGCGGACCGCGTACGTGTTACGGGCTCCTTCGGGGCGAGGGACTGCACGGCGGCGGCGATCCGCTTTGCGACGGACGGCGTGCGGTATCTCCGGCTCGACAGCCACGACCCGGTACGGTCCGGGATGCCCAAGATAGTGGTTGCCGTAGGCATTCGGCCTGGTCGAAAGACCAATGCTGGGCAGCCTAGTGCAGGCCATCGGCATGTCCGGAGGGCAAATTGTGTTGAACGTGCGTTTCGCCACAGACGCTGCCGAAAATGCAAGCTACATAGCCCATGCCCTCGCAAGTCCGTCAAACTAGGCGATGACCGGACCTACGCCAAACCGTTTGTTGTGAGCGGAAATTCGACTCCTGCTACGAATTTCCGCTCACCTGGTGCGCAGCACCACTTCCGTGGGATGAGCGTCGGCAGGCGTATCGATCGCATTGCGTACCGCTTGGGCAACGGTGCTGGGCTGCAGGAACTTCGAGCCGTCGTACTCCCCACCCTCGTGCGCGACGATCTCCTGCTGCATCTCGGTGTCGATGCGTCCCGGATGCAGTGAGGTCACGCGCAACGACGGCTCTTCCTGCCGCAGTGCATCCCCGAAGGCGCGTAGTGCGAACTTGCTCGCCGCGTAACCGCCCCAACCGGGGTTCGCGCGAATGCCGGCACCCGAATTGATCAGCACCACATGACCGTTCGCCTTTCGCAGCGCCGGCAGCAGCAGCCGGGTCAGCTCGACGACGGCGATGACGTTCACCTCGTACTGGCGACGCCAATCCTCCGCCGTCGACTCCTCGACCGTCCCCAGCGCCGCCACTCCGGCGTTGTGCACCAACACGTCCAGAGAATCGATGCCCGACGCGGCCGCCGCCAACGCGTCGGGATCGGTCAGCTCCACCGGCCACGGGGTGGATCCGGCCAGTTCCGACGCGATCGGCTCGAGAGACTCGGCCGATCGTCCGCCGAGCAGGACGTGGTGATCCGGGGCGAGCAGTCGGGCGATGTGGGCCCCGAGGCCACGGCTTGCTCCGGTCACCAACGCAGTACGAGTCATACAGCCACAGTAACCAGACGGTCTAGAAGCTCATCCCCGCCGCGGCCGCCCAGGTCTGTGTGGTGTTCGCGCCGTCGAGCTCTTCGCGAATGATGTCTGCGTGTCCCGCGTGTTGGGAGATCTCGCGCAGGATGTGCAGCACTGTGAATCGCGCACTCTGCCAAATGCGTTCGGGTGCCCAGGGTGCCGTCGGCACCGGGACCGACAGGTCGAGGTCCAACGTCTCCAGCGCAGCCGAGGTGGAGCGTGCCACCTCTTCCCATTCGGCGATCAACCCCGCGACCGTTTCGTTCTCGGCCATGACGTATTCGCCACCGGCGGATTCCATGTCGAACTCGGCCGTGTCGTCGAGTTCGGCGATCACCTTCATCCAGTGCCGTTCGTTGCTGATCACGTGATGCAGCAGTCCGCCGAGGGTGAGCTCGCTAACGGTCGTTCGGGTGTGCGCCTGTTCTTCGCTGATGCCGCGGACCGTGATGAGGAAGTTCGCGCGCTGTTCGGCGAGCATTTTCTCGATGTCGGTGTTCTCGGTGGCCATTGTTTCCTCCTGGGTGGGCTGGTGAAAACCACTGTAGAAGTGATCGCGGACAGGTTCGGTCCGCAATCGAAACGAGCGGAATCGCGCGCGCGGACGCAAACTGTCTGCATGGGCGATCGAGGTTTCACTTCCACGCAGTTGGCGGCGCGCGCGGCATATCTGCTCAGGGGCAACGACCTGGGCACCATGACCAGCGCGGCCCCGAGGCTGTATCCGCACATGTGGAGTTGGGACGCGGCGTTCGTTTCCGTCGGGCTCGCACCGCTGAGTGTCGAGCGCGCCGTGGTGGAAATGGACACGCTGCTCTCGGCGCAGTGGAAGAACGGGATGATCCCGCACATCGTCTTCGCCAACGGTGTCGACGGATACTTTCCCGGTCCGGCGCGGTGGGCCACCGGCACGCTCGCCCCGCACGCGCCGATGAACCCGCAGACCTCGGGCATCACCCAGCCACCGGTGCACGCGATTGCCGTGCAGCGCATCCTCGATCATTCCAAGCGCCACGGACGCACGACGCGTGCCGTCGCCGAGGAGTTTCTCGATCGACGCTGGGGTGATCTGGTGCGGTGGCATCGCTGGCTAGCCCAGGCCCGCGACGTCGACGACAACGGAAGAGTCGCCGTCTTCCACGGCTGGGAGTCGGGGATGGACAATTCGCCACGGTGGGATTCGGCCTACGCGAATGTGGTTCCCGGAGAGATGGATCCGTACTTCCGGGAGGACAAGGCGGTCATCTCCGATGCCTCCCAGCGGCCCAGCAATCTCGAGTACGACCGCTACATCTGGCTCGTCGAGGAGATGAAGCAGGTCGGGTACGACGACGACGCATTGAAGACGAAGATGAGCTTTGCTGTAGAAGATGTGTTCGTCAGCGCCATCTTCGCGGTGGCCTGCGATGTGCTCGCGACCATCGGCGAGGACCATTCGCGTCCCCACTCCGATGTTCGGGAGCTGCGGTCGTGGGCGGTGAAGTTCCGGAAGGGAGTCATCGCGACGACGGACGCGCGCTCCGGTGGGGCCCGTGACTTCGATCTGCGGACGGGTCAGTGGATCGGCACCGAGACCATCGCGATGTTCGCTCCGTTGCTGTGCGGCGGACTGCCGCGCGAGCAGGAGCGCAACCTACTGCGGATCTTCGAGGGCACACGATTCTGTGGACATCCGGATCTGCGGTACGCGGTTCCGCCGTCGACGTCGCCGGTGTCGAAGGATTTTCGTGCCCGTGAGTATTGGCGCGGGCCGGTATGGCCGGTGATGACGTGGCTGTTCTCGTGGGCGTTTGCGCGTCGCGGGTGGTCGGAGCGGTCACTGTCGCTGCGCGACGAAGGCTTGCGCCAGGCCAGCGACGGCAGCTTCGCCGAGTACTACGAGCCGTTCACGGGCAAGCCGCTCGGCAGCATGCAGCAATCCTGGACGGCCGCGGCCGTGCTGGACTGGCTGGGGTAGCGAGCAGGGTCAGTCGAGGTAGCTCTCGACGAGAGGGCCGACGACGTCGAACGAGGTGGCGTCGGGCACGAGGTACTTGGCGACGGTGCCGCAGACGAAGGGATGCCATGCGGAACCGGAGTCGGTGCCAAGGGACGAGACGGCCAGGATGTCGCCGAAGTAGATGCCGGGTAGGTGGCGCTGGACGAGTTCGTCGTTGTGCGACGCGACGGCGAGCAGTTCCTCGACATGGCTGCGATCGATCTCGTCGCCCATGGCTCCGAGGAGATCTGCGCCCTCGGCGCGGGCCAGCACAGGGTCGCTGTCCAGCAGCGTCAGTGCGCCGACGCTGATGCCCCGGTTCTGCAGTTCGACGGCGATGGCGTGGGCGAGAACTCCACCGAACGACATACCCAGAAGGTGGACGGCACCGTCGGTCTGGATGCGAGCGATGTCGTCGGCGTACTGCGCGGCCAGTGCTGCGAAGGATTCGGCGCGCTCACCGGACGCGGGTACCTGGACGCCGTAGATGGGGCGGTCGTCGTCGACGTGAGCTGCCAGACCCACGTAGCAGTCGACCAGACCCACCAGGGGATGGATGCAGAACACAGGGTCGAGGTGTCCGGTGCTTCGGATCGGCGCGATGGTCGGCACCGCGTAGTCGGACGGGTCGAGTTCCGTGAGAGCCAGATGCGAGAGATCGTTCACGACAGTCATGGGTGCGCCTCCGAGCCAAGAGATGTAGTTCGTGTTTCCATTGGGTTTGTTCGTGCCGACTCTGGGTATGTCGCTGTCGGCAGCGTGAGTGTTACCCACGTCTCATTAGTGACGACTCAACCACGTCTGTGAACAGAGTGCATTAGTGACTGTTCACCATTGAGTGCCCAGGTCCGGGCCCCTAATCTCACCCGAGTGGTCTTCTCCCGCACGTTGCGTGCCCTGTTCGGATTGTTCTCGGTCGGTGTCATCGCCTGTGCTGCGCCTGGGATAGCGTCCGCCGTTCCGCAGGGACCGGACGTCTCGTCGTGGCAACACATCGACGGCACCTCTATCGATTGGGACGCCGTCAAGGCTGCAGGCCACGGATTCGCGATGGTCAAGGCCACCGAAGGGCTGGATTACGTCAACCCGTATTTCGTCGAGGATTCCGTCGTCATGCGTACGGCGAACGTGGCGCGCGGGGCGTACCACTACGCCGATGTGACGCTCTCGCCAGAGTTGCAGGGCGCGTACTACTCGGCACTGGTGCTGGGCATCAACGGCCCTGGCGATCTGCCGCCCGTGCTCGACCTCGAAGATGCGAAGGGCCGGTCGCCCGCCGAGGTGATCGACTGGACGCACCGGTACCTCGATACCGTCCAGACGCTGACCGGCCGTCAGCCGATCATCTACACCTATCCGAACTTCTGGCGGACGGCGATGGCCGACACCCACGAGTTCAACAACTATCCGCTGTGGATCGCCGACTACGACGACGAGCTGGGGCCGCTCCCCGGCGGCTGGACCGAGTGGCTGTTCTGGCAGTTCACCGATCGCGGCACGATTCCCGGAATCGACGGGCGTACCGACATCAACCACTACGCGGGCACGCCGGAGTCGCTGCGGGCACTGGCTCGCTGGTGACGTCGCTCGACTGCTATGTGGATACGACCTGACTGTGGCTCGGAGCGCACTCACCTCTACCAGGGCACGCGCGTACCGTCCCACGACCACAGGGCTCCCGTGGGGCCGTCGTCGGCCAGGAGGGCGAGACGGACCACTCCCGTGGCCGCCTCGGCCGGGTCTCCGCCCGCCGACATGCCCGCGACCAGGTTGGTATGGCGCAGACCGGGCGCCAGGGCGTTGACCTTGACCCTCTCGCCCAGGGTCTGAGCGGTCAGCAGCGTGACGGCGTTGACGGCTGTCTTCGAGCTTCGGTAGGCCACGCCGCCGCCCTTCACTCGTTCCCAGTCGAACTGTGGGTTCGGGCCGCTGTTCCAGGTCAGTGATCCGGTTCCGCTGGACACGTTGACGATGCGCGGGTGCGGGGACCTGCGCAGCGCAGGGAGGAATCCCTGCGTGACGGAGATGAGACCGAAGACGTTGGTCTCGTACGCGGTGCGCAACTGCTCCAGCGTGGTGCCGACTATGTCGTCGTTACCTGGGTTCACCCCGGCGTTGTTCACGAGTATGTCCAGTTCGCCGACCTGCTGGGCGGCTGCGGCGACCGAAGACGGGTCCGTGACATCGAGCTGCACGACGCGCGCGGCCGAGCCCAGTTCCGCGGCGGCGCGTTGCCCCCTGTCGAGATCCCGCGCTCCGATCCATACGTCCAGACCGATGGCGAGCAGCTGTCGCGCCGTCTCGAGACCGATGCCACTGTTCCCTCCCGTCACCAGGGCCACCGAGCCCGGCTCGGGCGATCGGATTTCTGCGGGAAGACATTCGATAGTTTTCATGACCATTCTCCAACTCCAACGATGTGGTTGGAATGCTACCTTTCGAGCGCGTGGAAACTCCAACTCAGAAGTTGGTAATCTCGGCGGATGGCCTGGGACACGGACGGGACACGGCGTCGACTTCGTGATGCCGCGCTGGTGGAATTTGCAGCTCACGGGCTCGAGGGCACGACCGTCGCTTCCATCGCAACTCGATCAGGCGTCAACAAGGAGAGGCTCTACAGCTACTTCGGGGACAAGAAGACTCTCTGGGACCTCGTCCTGGCAACCGAGTTGGAGCGCCTTGCGACCGGCGTCGAACTCACGGGGGTCGACTTGGACGACATCGGCGAATTCGCCGGCGCGACCTACGACTATCACGCATCTCATCCTGAACTGGGCCGCCTGCTTCAGTGGGAGGGTCTACAGCCGGGCCCGCCGGCTCACGCGGAGGTGCGCACAGCGCACTACCGCGAGAAAGTGGCGCGTTTCGCCGACGCCCAGCGACACGGCCTCATCGATTCGGAGATCGATCCCGCGCACTTGGTGTTCACGCTGATCGCGCTGGCCGCCTGGTGGCAGACCGTCCCGCAGCTCGCCGAAATGATCACCGGTGCCGGACCTCACGACCAACAGGCACGGGCAGCACGTCGCCACTTCGTCGTCGAGGCAGCGAGACGAATCGCCGCACAACCCGGGTCGTGAGGGGAATGCGTGCCCGGTGGGCACTCGACCGATTCCAGCGCACCATCGACGGAGGTATGTGAATGGAACCGCAGTCGTTCGTACTCGCAACGCCCGACGTACTACGCGAACGTCGAGATTCGTTCGACGTCTATCGGGCACCATGGCGACCGCGAGATCAACGCAGCTGCCGACGAGATCGCCGTCGGACTCGACCAGGTTCGACAACTTCCCGGAGTGGATCCCAATCGAGTTGCGCTGTGGTTCTTTTCCGGGAGCGGGCTGCTCGCTGCCGACTGGTTGAAGCACTCTCCGGCGTGGTTGACCTGTCTCGCATTGACATACCCGGTGCTGCAGACCCTCCCTGAATGGGGGGTCGAGCCGCGATTCGATTCCACTCTCGCCGTATCGGATTCGGGAGCACCGCCGATTCTGCTCACACGTGTGGGCCGCGATCGTCCCGAATTCATCTCGGGGGTGAACGCTTTTGTCGCGGCGGCCCACGCTGCGAACCTGGAGATCATCGACGTACCCGACGGACAGCATGGATTCGACATGCTCGATCACACCGACGAATCGCGTGATGCCGTTACCCGTGCGATGGCTTGGGTCGTCGCACGGCTGACGGCAGATTCAGCTGCCACCTGAGCGCCCGCGAGGACGCCTGACACAACCGAAGCGCCCGCAGTCGACTGTCTTCGACCACGGGCGCGTTCGGTTCGAGCGAAACAGCAACGGCTACGCCGACTTCCACACTGCGACGACGGAGGGCCGCGGCTGGGTGTCGCCGCCGTCGGGCCAATGCGAGATCGGTGCGTCGGCGGTGGCGTCGTCGCTCTCGCCCGGGTGCTGCACGCACACCACGACCCGCTCGTCGGAGACGATGGGACCGCAGGTCTCACCGCCGGCGGGAACCGTCAGGAACTGGCGGGTCTCACCTCGGCGTGGGCCGTCGAGCACTACGGCGAACAGGCCGTCGTTGGAGTCGAGAGCATTGCCGTCGGTGGAGACCCACAGGTTGCCCTTGGCGTCGAACGCCAGGTTGTCGGGGCACGAGATGGGGCTGACCTGGCTCTTGTCGAAGCCGCCGAAGTAGGTGTCGGCCTCGTTCGGGTCACCGCAGACCAGCAGCAGGTTCCAGGTGAAGGACGTGCCCGCGTGGTCGTCGTCGAGCTCGAGCACCTGACCGTTCTTGTTGGTGTTGCGGGGGTTGGCCTCGTCGGCGGCCGCCTTGCCCTCGGTGCCGCGGTTGGAGTTGTTCGTCAGCGCGACGTAGACCTTGCCGGTCACCGGGTTGGGCTCGAAGTCCTCGGGGCGGTCCATCTTGGTTGCGCCCACCTTGTCGCCTGCCTGACGGGTGAACACTGCGACCTCCTCGGCCGACATGCCGTCGACGAGGGACGTGCCGCGGCCGTTCTCGCCGGTCTCGAGCAGCGGGATCCATGTTCCGGTGCCGCGGAATTCGCCGTTGGACGGAAGGGCACCGGATCCGTCGATCTCGTCGGGAGTATCGCCGGTGAGGGTGGCGACGTACAGCGTGCCCGCATCGAGCAACGTCAGGTTGTTGCGCATCGCGGCCGCGCCGGTGCCGGGCATCATCTTTCGGCTGGAGACGAACTTGTACATGTAGTCGAAGCGTTCGTCGTCGCCGCTGTAGGCGACGACGGTGCCGTCGTCGGTGACGTGGATCGTCGCAGCTTCGTGCTTGAAGCGGCCGAGCGCGGTGTGCTTGATCGGGGCCGACTGCGGGTCCCACGGATTGACCTCGACGATGTATCCGAAGCGGTTGACCTCGTTGGGCTCCTGCGCCAGATCGAAGCGCTTGTCGAAGCGCTCCCACTTACGGTCGCTCGCGGCACCTTCGACCCCGTAGCGCGAGAGACGCTGCGCCACAACTGGATCGGTGACCGACTCGGCGTTGCCGAAGTACTGGTTGAAGTTCTCCTCGCCGGAGAGCACCGTTCCCCACGGTGTCAGGCCACCCGAGCAGTTGTTGAAGGTGCCGAGCACCTTGGTGCCGGTGGGGTCGACGCTCGTCTTGAGGAAATCGCTGCCGGCGGCGGGGCCGGTGACGACGAACTCGGTGGTGCCGGTGATGCGGCGGTTGTACTGGCCCATGGCCGGCGTCAGTTTGCCGGTGCCGGATTCCCCCTGCACCTGCACCACCGAAAGTCCGTGTGCGGCAAGGGCGACATCGAACTGCTCGCGGGTGGGGTTCTCCGCGTCGTAGCCCTTGAACATCGCCGGCTCGGTGCTGTATTCGTGGTTGACCACCAGTAGGTGCGCGTTGGGCGTGCCCTCGATCGGCAGCAGGCCGGCGAAGTCGTTGTTGAAGCCGAACTGCTTCTCCTGCGCAGCGGCCGTCTGGTTGTCGAAGTCGAACGCCGGTGCGCCTGCCACGACCGCGTCACCCCAGCGGATGACGACGCCTTGTTCGTAGCCCTCGGGTACCACGACAGCATCCTCGGTGTTCGGTTCCACCGCAACGAAATCCACACCGTCGACGGGCGGGGTGTCGGCACCCGACGTGCTCGAGGTTCCGCTTCCGGTGGTGGCGGGCTCGTCGGTCGAGCATGCCGCGAGAGCACTGCCCGCGCCCACGGCGAGCACTGCCATCGCTCCACCCTTGATGACGCCACGCCGCGACATCGCGGTCTTGACGATGTCGCCGAAGTACTCGCCCTTCGACGTATTGGGAATCTCGTGGAAGCACGCATCACCGCACTTGTACTTGCACGTCAATGATGAGCGCTTGGAGCTTCCGTCGTGAACCGCGAACAAGGGTAGTGGCTTCATGTCACGGCACGCTGTCACCCAAAAGCGAAAGTAAAGGAACGTTCAGGTGAAGTCGCGGACAACGAGGATGCCCTAAGGTCCGATCGTCTGCCACAGCGGATCGCCGGGGCCGATGTCGTAGGTGCACTCGCCCGGCCGCGGGTCGGGTACGAACGCCCACAGCAGTGCTCCCGCTGTGCCCGCGGCACGTTGGCCGTCGATCTTGGTGTCGATACTCGTTGCGCGAGAACCGAGATCGCCACAGGAACCGGCGAGTTGACCGATCTCCCCGACCAGGAGGGGTTTGCCCACCGCAGCGCTCTGGGTGATCCGCCGCTGCAACCCGTTCCACTGATCTCCTGGCAAGGGCACCCCGTCGGCTCCGTAGTCGTGGTACTGCAACACGTCGACGAACGGCGACCGGGCGAGGTACTCGTACTCGTCACCCTGGCTACCGCACTGTCCACCGCCGGTGAGACCGGCGGTGATCAGGGTGCGGGGATCGACAGTGCGGAGTTGTTGCCCTGCGGTATCGAAGAAGGAGCGCAGAACCTGGGCGGCGTCGGCGGTGCAGGTTCGGGTGGTCCAGGAGCACGCCGCGTCGGTGCACGAGCTGGTTTCCGGCTCACCGACCAATTCCCAGGCTGCCAGTGCGGGCGAATCCTTCCACCGGTTCACAGCAGTGAGCATCCACTGCTCGAAACTCGTCACCGCATTCGTGTCGGGGACGGCAGGGGGCGTCGTCCATCCGTCGACGTACCACTGTCTGCCCTTGAAGGCGTTTCCTTCACAGGCCCCGTCCTGTGGCGAGAGAACCGGGACGACCAGTTGCCCGTGCGCCTCGGCCGCCGCGAAGACCGCGTCCATCGGGCGAAAGTCGAGTGCGCCGGTGAATCGGTTGATCGCCAGTGCCTGGAATGCGTTGAACCGCGTGAGGGAATGTGGAGGCAGTGCACCGAAATAGCCGTCCAGGTCGACCATCGCTCCGCAGCCTGCGTTCACGGACCAGTCGGTCGCAAGCTGATAGGCATTGAATCCCGTTGGCCACCACGGCGCACCGTCGAGTGCCAAACCGTCGGTACTCGCGGTGACGCGAGCACCGGACTCGGGGGCCGCGCCCGCGTCGGGCACGCCGAAGATCGAGGTGACCGACAGCATCAGGGCTGTGCCGAGTGCGCACCGTAGCAATTTCGAACCGATCCGCATCGGCGTAATGCTAGACGCCGACTGCCCGATATTGGAACTCGTGAATTCGACGGTTGTTCCGGAAATACTGCCGAATTAGTGCAGATTGTCGGGCACCGATCCGATGGAATGTGACGACGCTCGGGCGCGCCGCTCATTTACCCGAAATATTCTGTCGCCCTGGCGGTTCTGGAGTCGATTCGAGACCCGGGGGCGACAGTGGGTTGCTCCAGCACGTCGGAAAACGGTCCTACGCAGTAGAGTTCTGATTTTCGTTTCATCATCGAAGGCTGGATATCCCCCATGCGAATGGCGCGCATTGCATCGACGGCTGCTCTCGTCGTGGTTCCGCTTCTGCTTCCGGTCTCGGTCGTCTCGGCGCAACCGGCCGATCAGGAAGCCGACCGATTGACCTTCGCCGAATTGGGTCTGGGTCGATCCACCACCATCGATACGACCGGAGAACGCACTCGGCTGACGGTTCCGTCTCCCACGGGCTCGGTGCCGTCGACCCTCAGCGGTGTACTCACCACGCCGGCCTGGCTCGATCGAGGGTGGGTAGACGTCGAGTCGGACGGTCGACCGATCACCCGGATCACGCTCGACAACACGGCACCGACCACTCCGGTGTCCATTCCACTCGCTGCGGCAACGACGGTCGACGGAGTGATCGCACTCGATCTGATTCCGTCCCTGATTCCCGACGATCGCTACTGCCCCGATCCTGACTCCGATGCCATCCGATTGATCGACGCGACCGTGGACTATGAGGGACAACCGGCGGTGCCGGGGACCATTGCGGACTTTTTACCGGTAGTGCTGCGAACGCTCACGCTGTTCGTCCCCACGGATGCGGATCGCGAGACCATCACCGCTGCAACGATTGTGGCTTCCTCGGTGGTACACCATTACGGGGCGCAGCCGGTTCGGGTCGCGGTGCGGCCGGACAGCGAGCTGCAGGGAGCTGCTCCTGACGGTCCGCTCGAGAGGTCGGTCGTGCTGGCGAAGAACTCGGACGCCGGTGCCGAGCTGATCTATCCTGTCGAGCAGGCCCCGCCGCGCATGTATCTCACCGGTACCGGATCGGATCTGGTCGATCAGGCCCGTTTGATCACCAGCGATCTTTCCGAGATTGCCGTTGCCACTTCTGCCTTGGCAGGACCGTCCGCTCCGAAAGCGCAACTCGCCCCCGAATCGATCACGCTCGACGACCTCGGGATCGGCACGGTGACCGGTTCTGGCGGTGCCTCGGCGACCGCGTCCATCACGATCGACCAGACGCGGCTCGGCCGGTCTGCGTCCGACCTGTCCGTGCACCTGATCGGCAGCTACACACCGGGCGCGGGATCGGTGCGGGCCACGGTGAACGGGTCACCGCTCGCAGTGTGGGAGGCCGACGACACCGGTCGGCTCGACCGATGGATCGACATTCCGAATTCGGCACTGTCCCGCGTCGAGACGCTCGATATTTCCGTCGACCATCCGTCGACCGCAGGTGGCGGTGGTTGCTCCGCGGCCGCCGATACGAGTGTGACCGTGGACGGTTCGACTCTGGTGCGGTCGTCCGATTCCTCCACACCGGCCCCTCTCGGCCTGCGATCGATGCCGCAGGCGTTGATGCCGCAGTTCGAGATCGCACTGGCCGACGAGTCCTACGCGGGAGTCGTCCGAGCGGTCACGATGGCAACCGGGCTGCAGCGACTGTCGAGTCTGCCGCTGGTGCCGGAGGTCGTGTCCATGGATCAGGCGCTCGACGGTAGTGCTCCCGCATTGGTGATCGCGCCGGCCTCGGAATTGCCGGAGACAGTGACGCTTCCGCTGTCGTCGATCGACGAGACGACATTCCGGATCGCCGAGCCGGATTCCGCCGGCGGTGCCACCGAACTGACGGTCGACACGGATCAGCCCTTTGCGACGGTGCAGGTCACGTCGATACAGAACCATGCTGTTCTCGTGGGATCCTGGAACTCGGCACCGGACCGATTCGACGCCATGTTGTCCTGGCTCGACGGCGACCCGGCTCGGTGGTTCGCGCTCGACGGCGACATCGTGTTCGCCGCGCAGAACACCGAACCGATGTCACTGTCGAGCGCGGCACTGTCGGGTGCGGACGACACCGTAGCGGCGTCCGACGACACCTCCGATCGAACGACGGTGCTCCTCGTGGGAGTCGGTCTTGCGGTACTTGCAATCGCCTGCGTGGGCGCACTCGTGGTCGCGCTTCGAGCCCGCCGGTCGACGACCGAGCCGAGCCGGCACAGCGACTCGAGATGACGGTGGACACCGCACCGAACACCGGCGCGGAGCCGACGCCGACCGCGCCGCCTCGGTGGCGAGCTCGGCGTCCGCTCGACATCTTGGTCGTGCGCTGGGTGGTTCTGCTCACCTGTGTGGTTCTCGCATTCCTCCCCACCTGGGTACGGCTGGCGCAGGAGGCAGCCGACGGCGCCATCACCGCGTACATCTTCGTCTTGCCGCTGCTCGCTGTCGTTGCGGCGCAGGGGGTAGCGCGGCGTAGGGCCGACGAGCTGCCCATTCACGATCGTCAGACCGACAACATCGTCGGGGGTATCGGCTTGCTGGTGTCCATCGCCATCAAGGCGCTGTGGCTGCCGCGCTACGCGGACCAATACGAACTGGCGCATCTGGATGTTCTTGCGGCGCTTGCGTTCTTTTTCGGTGGCGCGATACTGATGTTCGGACTGCGGCCGGTGGGTCGGTTCTGGTCTGTCTGGCTGTTGCTGCTCGCGTTGAGTCCGCTCGGCTACCGATTGGTCGCCATCGGGTTGGGCGGAGGCCGCTTCGCGTACGCGGCGGTGATGGTGCTCTTGGCAGGTGTCGCCGGTGCCATCGCCGTCGGCCGAACAAGGCGCCGCGGCTGGCTCGGGTTCGGGTGCACCGCACTGTCCGGACTCGCAGTTGCTGCACTGATGTTGACACTGTGGCCACAGATCGACATCGTCTGGCTGCAGCTCGTCCCTACCGTCGGTGCGGCAACAATCACCGGAATCGCCTTCTATCTCGCTGCGCGTCGCGGCCGATTCGACGAACGTCGGCCGCGGCGCCTCGCTGTTCCGACGGCGAAGTGGTCGCCGAGCTCGATCGTCGTCGCCATCGTGGCGGCAGCGGTCCTCGCTCTCGTTCCCCTACCCGAACGCATCCCCGTGGCGGCACCGGTGGGACCACCCGGCCCGGTAGCGACCCCTCTTGCGGCACCGGTCGGATTCGGCCAGATCGATATTCGGCAATTCGATTGGGTCCGTGCGTTCTTCGGTACTCGTTCCACTCTGACTCGGCAGACGATGCGCGCCGACGAAGGCAATTCCGAGTGGGACGTGCGTTCGAGGCCGCGGACCGTGGTGGTCGACGTACTGTCGACCACCAATCTGGCAAGTCTGGCCGTCTATCCGGAGAGCACCCTGTATCGATTGACCAACACGCGCACGAGCCATCCCCTGACCATCGATCTCGGACGCGGGGTGACGGGTGCGCTCTACACCTCGGTCAGCGACGCGTTGCTGCTCACCTGGACCAAGCTCGTCTTCCATTGGCAGCGAGGCGATGTGATGCAACGCGTGACCGTCATCAGCGTCGACAATCACGATCTCGATGCCGTCTTCCCGCAACCGATGCCGTCGATGGCATCGAACCTCGGGACGTCGATCGGCACCTTCCTGCGGGGCAACGCCATCGCCATCGACGACGATCCGGAATACAAGGACCGTGAGCTGTTGACGACCTTCGGTACCGGGCTCGTTCGCCAGCAGTGGGCCCTGGCGAACGGTGCGTCGCGATGACCACCGCTGCCAGGGGGAAACGGCCGACTCCCCCGCGCGTCGGAACGGAAACCGAAGAGTTCCGAGCAGCTGCGCTCGACGACGCGATCAACGGGTTGGCCGATCGAAATCCGTTGGCGTCGGCGGCGATTGCATTCGTTCCCTGGCAGAAGTACACGGCAATCGGGGCTGCGCTGCTGCTCCTGGCCTGTGGAGTGATCGCCCCCGTCGGAACGCTGCTCGCGGTCACGGTCGTCTGCACCATCGGATATCTGTTGGCGATGATCGACCGCCTGTTGCTGTTCTCCCGTGGTCTGGACGCGTCGGCGATCGTCACGGTGACCGACGAGGAGGCACGGGCAGTTCCCGATGATCGGTTGCCGTACTACACCATTCTGGTCCCGGCGTACGACGAGCCGGAGGTGGTGGGCGACCTCATCGCGGCGATGACCGGACTCGACTATCCCGCCGACAAGCTGCAGGTTCTGTTGCTGCTCGAGGAGGACGACGAGGTGACCATCGAGGCGGCCGCGCGCAGCGGCGTCAGCGATCTGGTGGACGTGGTCCTGGTGCCCGCAGGGGACCCCCGCACCAAGCCGAAAGCCTGTAACTACGGATTGCATTTCGCCACCGGGACGATCGTGACGATCTTCGATGCCGAGGATCTGCCCGAGAGACTTCAACTGCGTCGCGTCGTCGCTGCTTTCGAGCGGCTGCCCGACACCGTGGCGTGCGTGCAGGCGAAGTTGGCGTTCCACAACGGTTCTCAGAATCTGTTGACCGGGTGGTTCACCGCGGATTACGCACTGTGGTTCGGGTACTTGCTGCCTGGTTTGATGGCCAGCACCTCGCCGATCCCCCTCGGCGGAACCTCCAATCATCTTCGACGCGATGTCATCGACGAGGTGGGGGCCTGGGACGGCTTCAACGTCACCGAGGACGCAGACCTCGGCGTGCGCATCGCAGCCTCGGGCTACTCGACGGCCGTACTGGACTCCACCACTCTCGAAGAAGCCAACAGCGATCCGATCAACTGGGTCCGTCAGCGCTCTCGTTGGTACAAGGGCTATCTGCAGACGTGGTTGGTGCACATGCGCAGACCGGTCGCGACGGTTCGTGCCCTCGGGCCGGTCGGCACCTATCGTTTCACATTGTTGCTCGCGGGAACTCCGATCACCGCGTGCATCAACATGGTCTTCTGGTTCACCACGGCGGCATGGATTCTCGGCCAGCCTGCATTGGTTGCCGAGCTGTTTCCGCCGTACATCTACTACTTCTCGTTGCTTTCTCTGGTGGTGGGCAACATCGCCACGGTGTACATGTATCTCATCGCGAGTCGAGAGAGCGACAACGCCTACCTGCTCGTTCCCAGCCTGACGATGCCCCTGTACTGGGTGATGATGAGCGTGGCCTCCATCAAGGGCTGTTGGCAGCTGGTGCGCAATCCGTCGTACTGGGAGAAGACGTTCCACGGCCTGTCCGGACCCGCCGCGGATTCGTCGGTCGGCGAAGAGCAGAACACGTGAATCGGCGCACCCCCTGGATCGTGTTCGGAAGCGCGCTGGCAGGCTACCTGGCGGTGGGGCTGACACTGAGCATGCGTTTCGGCTACCTGCTCGGCGACGCATTGTCGCGAACCTCGGCCGCGCAGGCGGTGCTGCTCAGCCGCGATCCGCACGTGTCGGCTGTCGGCTTCATCTTCACGCCGTTGACGGCCCTCGCGCAGTTGCCCATCGTCGCCTTCGCATCGTGGTGGCCGGCGATCACCCGGTGGAACATCTCCGGCATCGCGGTGTCGGCGGTCTTCATGGCCGGTGCAGTGGTGATGATTCATGGCATCTGCCGAGACCGCGGACTCGCCGGCCGATACAGCCTGCTGATCACCGTGGTCTTCGCGATCAACCCGATGATCGTCTTCTACGGTGCCAACGGCATGAGCGAGGCAGGCTTCCTGTTCTTCCTCTGCTGGGCCGTTCGACGGTTGATTCGATGGATGAACACCGACGACGTTCACGATCTCCTGCTGGCAGGCGTCGCGCTGGCTCTCGCCTTCCTCGCTCGCTACGAGGGCGTCGTTCCGATAGCTCTGGCCGCGGTACTGGTGGCGGTCGTCACGGTGCTACGTCGGGGTCGAACACACTGGAAAAGCATGCGGCGCAGAGCAATTCTGGATGCAGTACTCGTCGCCGGGCCCGGCACGGCAGTGTTTCTCGTGTGGATAACCACGAGCTGGCTGATCACCGGTGAGGCGCTGGCCCAGCTGTCCTCGAGCTACGGAAACGCCGCGATCCTGACTCAGTCCGGTGGGTCCAGTGGTGACCTGATCGGCACCGGCCTGTTCTCGCTCGCTGCGGTCGTCGTATTGGGACCGACCTTGCTGGTGACGCTCCCGCTCGCCGTGGTGCTGGCGATGCGTCGACGAGACCTCGAATTCGTGGTGGCACCATTGCTTTTCGGTGGGGTGATCGGGTTCCAAGCCGCGAGCTACATCGCCGGCTCGACATTCGGCTTCCTGAGATTCTTCATCTGCGCCGTTCCGTTGGCCGCCGTCGTTGTGCTGCAACTGTTTCCGGCTGCCGGAGATCAGCCCACCCGGCGCGCGGGTGCTTATTTCAGGCACCGCCCCGCGCTGCCGCCGCTGCGTCCTGCCGCCGCGGCAGCGGCAAT
Source organism: Rhodococcus sp. 15-2388-1-1a (assembly GCF_002259145.1). Taxonomy (NCBI): domain Bacteria; kingdom Bacillati; phylum Actinomycetota; class Actinomycetes; order Mycobacteriales; family Nocardiaceae; genus Rhodococcus; species Rhodococcus sp. 15-2388-1-1a. Next base: position 239,041 of record NZ_NPFP01000018.1, read on the forward strand.
GACGGTCTGCGCACTGGCTCTTCCGGTGACGGGGTGGGCGATGGTGCAGCCGTCGTTGTCCAGCCAGCAGTACGCCCTCGGCAGTCTTCTCGACGAGGATCCCCCGGCCGACGATCCCCAGGCGATGGCGGCACGTCGAGTGATCGATTCCTTCTCCACCGAACGTCGACTGGCGTCGTACCTCGACAGTCAGAACCTCCCCGAAGGTTCGATTCTCGTCGACACCGTCTACGGGTTCGCCATCGTGGCAGCGTCGAAACACCCGAAGCAGTTCGTGGTTCCGTCCGATCTGGACTTCACCAAGATCCTCAACGACCCGGCATCCGCAGGCGTGCAGTATCTGCTGACGGTGCCGAACGAGGGCCGTGGTGTATCCGACGCGGTCAACCGGCGATATCCGACGGTCTACGACAACGGCGCCGATCTGTATCCACTCGTGCTCGAAGTTCCGAACGATGGCGCCGACCAGCCGGACTGGCGTGTGTACCGGGTACCGAACTGATCGAGTCTCGCTACAGCACCTGCGAGAGGAACGTCTTCAGTCGGTCGGTGTGCGGATCGTCGAACAACTGCTCCGGCGTTCCGGTTTCGACGGCGCTGCCGTGATCCATGAACAGCACCCGGTTGGACACCGATCGCGCGAATCCCATTTCGTGGGTCACCACCACCATGGTCATTCCGCCCTTCGCGAGGTCGGCCATCAATGCCAGCACGCCCTTGACCAACTCGGGGTCGAGAGCGGAGGTGGCCTCGTCGAAGAACATCACCTCGGGCTTCATGGCCAGTGCTCGCGCGATGGCGACGCGCTGCTGCTGTCCGCCGGAGAGATTGCCCGGACGCGAATCCGCCTTGTTGGCCAAACCGACCAACTCGAGCTGATCCATCGCGGCCGCGCGAGCCGCCTCCTTGGACAGGCCGAGCAGCTTCTGTGGGCCGAGGGCGATGTTGTCGGCAACGCTCTTGTGCGGGAACAGGTTGAACTGCTGGAACACCATGCCGATGCGTTGCCGCAACTGGTCGGGGTTGTCCTTCAGCACCGATTTGCCGTCGAGCAGGATGTCGCCCTGCTCAGGCTCGTGCAGTCGATTGAGAGCACGCAGCAGCGTCGACTTGCCCGAGCCCGACGGTCCGATGACCGTCGTGGTCGTGCCGGCCGGGACGTCGATGCTCACCCCGCGCAGCACCTTGTTGGTACCGAAGGACAGGTGAATGTCCTTGCCCACGAGCGAAACAGAAGTCATGTCAGCCTCTTTCCACGACGACGGCCTGCTCGACCGGGTCCAGCGTCTGCTCGGCCTTGCCGGTGCGCAGTCGCTTGTCGATGTAGTTCACGAGATGGGTGAGCGGCACTGTCAGCACCAGGTAGAACAATCCGGCCGCGACGAGCGGGGACAGGTTTCCGGTCTGCGCGTTGAGATCTCGACCGACGGCGAACAGCTCGCGCTGGGTGGCGAGCAGTCCGAGGAAGTAGATCAACGACGAGTCCTTGATCAGCGAGATGAACTGGTTCATCAGAGCCGGCAGGACGCGTCGAACACCCTGCGGGACGACCACCAGGTTCATCGATCGACGTTGGCTGAAGCCCAGTGCCCGTGCCGCTTCCATCTGTCCGGCTTCGACGCTCTGGATACCGGATCGGAAAATCTCGCCGATGTACGCGGCGGCGAGCAGCGAGAGTGCCGCAGCGCCGAGCCAGTACGGGTTGCCGCCGGTCACACTCTGCACCACCGGTCCGATGCCGAGTCCGATGATCAGAATGATGACCACCGCGGGCAGTCCGCGTAAAATGTCGGTGTAGACGCGAGCGGGCCAGCGCAGCCAGCGCGTGCGAGAGAGGCCGGCCAGGGCCAGCAGCATGCCCAGGACCGTACCGATGATGCCCGACGCCAACGCCAGAATCAGCGTGTTGGGCAGACCCACCTTGAACAGGTCGGGGATGGCGGACTTGTACAGCGACCAGTCGAAGAACGTGTCCCCCAGCTGCGCGAGCGTGGATTTGGGTTGAACGGCAACGGCTTCGGGAGCATTCGCGTCGTTCTGTGCTGCGATGGCGGCGAAGTCGGGTAGCTCCGGCTCGGGGGCGGCCTTGCTTCCCGGCTTGAACCCGTCGGGCAATTCGCGAGGAACCCAGTCGGAGTACAGCGTGGCCCACGTGCCGTCGGCGATCACCGCGTCGAGGCCGGAGTTCAGCGCATCGATCAGCGGTTGATTGTCGCGGGCGACGGCCCAGCCGACGAAGTTGTTCAGCGAGAACGTGTTCTGCGTGATCGCCGTGCCGTCTTCCGGCTTGACCAAGCCCTCCGCCTGCTGGGACGGGGCCACCCACGCGTCGATCTGACCGGTCCGCAGATTGGCGTAGGCGGTGTTGTAATCCGGGAACTTCACCGGATCGAGGCCGAGCGTGTTCACCACGTAGTCGTCCTGAACGGTGCCCTGCACCACGCCGATCCTGCTGCCCGCGTTCAGGTCCTCGAACCTGCTGATCGGGCCGCCGGTCTGAGCAACGAGTGAGAAGTAGCCGAAGTCGTAGCCGTTGGTGAACCCGACGGTGTTGCGGCGCTCGTCCGTCGTTGTGATCGAGGACGAACCGACGTCGAAACGGCGGCCCGCAACCTGCGCGAGCAGACCCGAGAACTCGGTACCCGAGAAGTTGATCTGCAGGCCGAGCTTGTCGGCGACGGCCTTCAGCAGCTCGTTGTCGTAGCCGGTGTACTGGCCGGCCGAGTCCAGGCAGATGCTGGGCGGGGCGTCGGACAGGGTGCCGACGGTCAGCACTCCCGGCGTCGCCAATCCCAGAGCGTTCGTGTCCACTCGGTCCAGCGGAGTGACGTTCTCCGTCGTGTACCTGTCCTCCGTCGCGGCCGCTGCGGCAGCGTCGAAGTTCGTCGGGGTGGACGACGCACTGTCGACGCCGGGAGGGGCGCACAGGTCGGTCGGACCTGCAGCCGCCTGATCATCGGAGTTCGACGTGCCACACGCGGCGAGCGTGAGGGCCATCAACAGTCCGAGAACGAGAACCACGAGCGCGCGTGAGGCGCGTACGGCAACCATGGACAAAACCCTAAGCGGACCAGGGCCCACTCACCCAAACGCGCCACGCGCAAGGGTTTCGCTCAGCGAACTGGAGTGGGCTGGCTTACTTGTGCGAGTCCCGCCACGCGATGGCCTGGCCCAGCTCGGCCAGGTCGTACTCGGGTCCGTTGACGCCGACGGTGAACAGCGTTGCTCCGGCGTCGACGAAGTCCTGAGCGTTATCCGCGCCGGGCCACGAGACCGACCGGGTGATTCCCGAGACGTCGCGTCCGACGGTGGTGCCGTGCTCGGCGAGGATCTCCGACTTGCGCTTCAGCGCCTCGAGGTCGGCGAAGCTGTGCCAGATGTGCGCATATTCGGCCACCATCTTCAGTGTCTTCTTCTCCCCGCCGCCGCCGATGAGAATCGGGATGTCGCGGGTGGGGGCCGGATTTCCGACGTCGAGGCGGTGGCGGATTCTGGCGAGGCTCTCTTTCAGCAATGCCAGACGCGAACCGGCCGTGCCGAATTCGTACCCGAAGTTGTCGTAGTCCTTCTCGTTCCAGCCGGCACCGATTCCGAGGATCAAGCGGCCCCCGCTGATGTGGTCGACTGTGCGCGCCATGTCGGCCAACAGATCCGGATTGCGGTAACCGCCGCCGGTGACGAGTGCGCCGATCTCGACGTTCGACGTCTGCTCGGCCCAGGCACCGAGCATCGTCCAGCACTCGAAATGCGCGCCGTCGAGATCGCCGTACAGCGGATAGAAATGGTCCCAGTTGAAGACGATGTCGACGCCCGCATCCTCCGACCGCAACACCGCGTCGCGGATGAGTTGGTAATCGGGAGCGTGCTGGGGCTGAAGCTGAACACCGATCTTGACGGTCATGAAGGTCTCCTCGTCGTGTGGGCTGCGTCTCCCATGATGCACCCGAAAACCACTAGCCGATGCGGACGCCGCTCTCGGCCATCATCGCCCGCAGCACGAACCCGGCCTCGGAGCCGACGATCTCGCTGACGAGCGTGATGTAGCGATCGACGAATGCGCCTCCGTGTTGCTGCTCGTTCTCGTCTGCGAAGTGGTGCGCAAGCTCGTGCAGAACCACCAGTTCTCGCAGCGCCCACGCTCTGTTGCCGTGATGCAAGGGAACGGCGATGGTGGCCGTGTCCGGTTCGTAGTGCGCAGCACCCGATCCCGAGCGGGCTCGGACGGTGATCGTGCGGCCGGCCTCGGGCCACGTGGCCGCCACCCACTCCAATGCGAGTACTGCGTCGACGTACGCCTGCACCGAGTCGATGGAGGCGAACTTGCGCTCGATCGGCAGCGTGATCTGCGAACCCATCACCTGCACCATGCGAAGGCCCCGCTCCTCGGCGCGATCGAACATGGTGCGGACCAGTTGTTCTGCGTCGTAGACGGCCGCTCGCTGCGCGTCCCTCGCCCTGCTCATCCGGCCAGCCTAATTTGTGTGGTCCGTCCGGCTCGCCTACAGTCTCCTATCGATAACGATTGTCGAATTCGTTCCATGCCTAGGCTGAGGAGATACCGTGCTGGCCGTCGATGACCTCTGCATCGATGCCGGACGTACCCGCATCGCCCGGCACGTGTCCTTCGAGATCCCCGCGGGTCGACGCCTCGGCCTGCTGGGCGCGTCGGGATCGGGAAAGTCGCTGATCGCGTCGGCACTGGTCGGAGCGCTGCCACCGGGCATCACCTGCACCGGCCGCATCACCGTCGACGGCCACGACGTCGCCGGAGTTCCGACGCCCCGCAGGCCGCGCACCGCCCGACCGGCGATGGTCTTCCAGGATTCGGCCACCGCGCTCAACCCGATGGTCACCGTCGGAAGGCAACTACGCACTCCCGACGCCTCGGCACTGCTCGAGCGCGTGGGTCTGCGCGACACCGAACGCATCCTGGCCTCGCACCCCCTCGAGCTGTCCGGCGGCCAACGTCAACGCGTCTGTATCGCAGTCGCATTGGCGCGCACGAGCCCACTGGTGATCGCGGACGAGCCGACGACGGCGCTCGACGTGATGAGCCAGGCGCGGGTTCTCGACGCTCTGCGGGAGGTGCCATCGCTGCTGATGATCACACACGACATCGCCGTCGCCGCGCAGCTGTGTGATCACCTGATGGTTCTCGATTCGGGGCGCATCGTCGAATCCGGTTCCACGGCAGAGATTCTCGGTAGGCCGGAATCCGATCTCGTGGTACGCATGCTCGATCGAGCTCGCGCCGCCGACCCATTCCGTCAGCTGGTGGCGCGATGAGTGCGGGCTTGACGGCCACGGGTATCACTCGCACCTACGTTCGGCACGGCTCGTCTCGGACCGCAGTGAACGGTGTCTCGTTCACGCTGCCGCCGGACGGTCGAACAGGAGTAGTCGGCGAATCCGGTTCGGGGAAGACCACGTTGTTGCGCATGCTGTTGGCGTTGGATGTGCCCTCTGAAGGAGCCATCGAAGTGGACGGGCGCACAGTACGTCCCGGTTCCGTGCGATCGCTCCGATGGTTTCGCAGACTCGTGCAGTACGTACCCCAAGATCCTGCGACCAGCCTCGACCCACGCCGCAGTGTCCTGGATCTGGTGGCGACGCCGCTGCGACTACTCGGCGTCGACGGCGATCATCAAGCCAAGGCAGGTGCCGCACTCGCTGCCGTCGGACTGGACGAGCGTTATCTGGAGCGCCGACCGCCGGAACTGTCCGGCGGTCAGAATCAACGCGTCGCGATCGCTCGTGCGGTGGCATGCGAACCGCGGTACCTGCTGGCGGACGAGCCGGTCAGCGGACTGGACCCTGATCTGCGCGAGCAGGTCCTCGCAGTCCTGGCCGGACTGCCCAGCGCAGTGCTGATCGTCAGCCACGACCTGTCGGCGGTCGCTCGACTGTGCAGCGACGTGTCGGTCATGCACGAAGGCCGGATCGTCGAAACCGGCAGCGTGAGAGACATTCTCACCGAACCGCAGCACTTCCGCACCCGAGATCTGATCGACGCCGTACCCCGGCTTGCATGATTATCACAGGAGATCCATTGACCACCACACTGTTGTCTACCAACGTGTTCCGCATCGGCACCCTGGCAGCGGTAGGTGCACTCACGCTCACCGGCTGCTTCTCTTCGGGTGCTGTCGACGACACCGCAGATCGGGCCCGCGTCGCGATGCTGCAACCGCCACGCTCGGGGCTCTCGCAGTTCAGCGACGATGCCTTCAAGCTCTCACGCTGGTCCACCGCCGAAACTCTCGTCACCCTCGACGATCTCGGTGATGCTCAGCCCGGTTTGGCCACCGACTGGAGCCGCGTCGACGAGCGCACCTGGAGTTTCGACCTCCGACCCGACGTGAGGTTCCACAACGGTGCGCCACTCGACTCCGCCGCCGTCGTCACCGCACTGACTGCTGCTACTACCGCCGCGCCGAAGCCGCGCATCCTCGACGGCGTCGAGCTGACGGTGACCGCCACCGACGACGACACGGTGGAGGTGGCCACCGAGGACATCGATCCACTGGTGCCGCAACGACTCTCGAGCCCACAGCTCGCCATCTTGGCACCTGCGGCCTACTCTGCCGGCGGCAGTGACCCCGTCGGAACCGGCAGCGGACCGTTCGTGCTCACCGGAGTGAGCGGCACATCCAGTGCCACGCTGGACCGCAACGACAACTACTGGGGTGAGCCCGCGAAGCTCGCCGGCATCGACGTCGACTTCGTGCCCGACGGTACGGCCCGCGCAGCAGCGCTACGCAACGGCACCGCCGATGTGGTGGAGGCCATTCCGGTGTCGCAGGCCGGCAACATCGACCCGTCACTGGTGCACGAGGTTCCGATGCCGCGCACCAACACCCTGTACCTGAACACGTCGGCCGGCGTATTCGCGGATCCGGCCATGCGTGCCGCCGCGCGGGAGTCGGTGGACAAGGATCGTCTGGTCGAGCAGGTCTACGAGGGCCGCGCAGACGCAGCGAACGGACTGCTCGGCCCCGCGCTGCCGTGGGCGGCGGACCGTCCCGCGCGCACCGAGACACCGGCGGGCGATGCCACCGGTAAGAAGATCACGCTCGCCACGTTCACCGACCGCGCCGAACTTCCCGAGGTCGCCGTGCTGCTGCAGCAAGAACTCGAGGCGAAGGGCTTCGTGGTCGAGCAGGTGGTGCGCGAATACCAGTTCATCGAAACCGACGCTCTCAGTGGCGCATTCGATGCCTTCATCCTCTCCCGCGCCACCGTCCTCGATTCCGGTGACCCGGTGGCATACATGTACTCCGACTTCGCCTGCGAGGGATCGTTCGACATCTCCCAGTTCTGCGACCCGCAGGTCGACGCGGCGCTGGCAGACGCCTCGGCCACCGAACCCGGAGACGACCGCCGCGCCGCGATCTCGGCCGCCGAGAAGCTCATCCTGGAGAAGGATGCGGCTGTGCCGATGCTGCACGAACGCGTCATCCAGGGCGAATCCGCAGGCCTCACCGGTGTCGCCCGCGATCCGCGGGAACGCACGCTCATCACCAACCAGACCGCCTTCGAGTAAGCAGTGAGAACAACCGTCTCGCGGCTGGTTGCCGTCGCCGGTGTCGTCATCCTCGTCGGGATGCTGCCGTGGCTGTCGAATCGCGATCCGGCACTGAGCATTCTGCGGGCCCGTTCGGCCGAACAGGAAGCAACCCCCGAGGCCCTGGCGGCCATTCGCGGCGACCTCGGCCTCGACGCCGGGCCGCTGCGGATGTTCTGGGACTGGCTCACCGGCATCGCGTCGGGCAATCCCGGAACATCGTGGAACACAGGGCAGCCGGTGCTGCCAGGGGCGCTCGATGCGCTACTGGTGTCGATGACGCTGATGGGCTTCGCGATGCTCGTTGCGATCGCCGTCGCCGCCCTCGTGGTCGTCCCCAGCGTCCGGGCCGGACTGCGCGGCACCCCGAAACGCACCGGTGGCGGCGTCGCCGCAGCGCTGACCTCGATGCCGGAGTTTCTGCTCGCGTCGGTACTCGTTGTTCTCGGTGCCGTGTGGCTGTCGTTTCCGGCCTACGGATGGAGCGGGCCCGAGTACGCGGTGCTACCTGCGCTCGCGCTCGGGTTGCCTGCGGGCGGGCTGATCGGGCGACTGCTCGCCGACGCGATCGCCGTCACCTTCACCGAGGGGTGGGTCATCACGTGGACCGTCGCAGGCTTCTCACGGCCCCAGATCGCCGGTGCTGTCCTGCGCCGCGCCCTCCCGGGCCTCGCGTCGCAGATCGGTCTGGTGATGGTCGCCATGACCGGCGGCGCAGTGGCCGTCGAAAAGGTCTTCGCCATACCGGGATTGGGCCGCACCACTCTGGGCGACGCGCAGTCGCAGGATCTTCCCGCCCTGCAGATCGACATCATCCTTCTGCTGGCCGTCAGCGCAGCTCTCGGCATCGCGGCCGAGATCGGCCGGCGTCTGCTCCTCGGCAGCGCACTGCACGAGAAGGCGATGCCCATCCCGTCCGGCGTCTTCCACCCGTCATCGCGGCGCTGGGTGGTGCCGATCGCTGCGGCCTCGCTCCTACTGGTCATGATTCTTGCCGGACTCCCCCGAGACGGCCAGGCGACGACGCGGGAGAAGTTCGCGGCCCCATCACCGGCCCACCCCTTCGGAACGGACGCGTCGGGTCGAGATCTGTTGGCCCGCGTCGCCGACGGCGCACTGCGGTCGATCGGTCTGTCGCTGGCTGTCACGCTCGGGGCCCTGGTGGTCGGCGTGCTGCTGGGACTGGTTCCGCGGGCATCGCGTGGTCTGGTCGAGGTGACCAATGCGGCACCGCCGGTGGTCACCGGCATTCTGATCGCAGCGATCTGGGGTCCGAGTGCAGGCGGGGCGGCCGTCGCCGTTCTCATCGTCACGTGGGCTCCGCTCGCCGCGCACACTGCCGCTCTCGTCGAGGAGACCCGCGCTCGGCCGTACATCTCCATCCTGCCGACACTCGGGGCAGGGAACGCGCGAATCCTGTTCGGCTCCATCGTGCCCAGCGTCGTTCCGGTAGTGCTGCGGCACGCCATGATTCGTCTGCCCGGCGTCGCTCTCGCTCTCGCGGCCCTCGGATTCCTCGGCCTCGGACCGCAACCCCCCACTGCGGATTGGGGATTGATACTGTCCGACGGGGTCGCGGCCGTCGAGCGAGCACCCTGGGTCACCGCCGCTCCGCTCGCGTCCTTGATCGCACTCGCGGTTCTCGCAGTCTCGCTCGCCGGTGCCACCTCGGGGCGTGTGCGCAAGACCGGTAGCGTCGTCGAGAAAGTCGACGCAGGAGGGCGCGTTACATGAGTTCGAAGACCGACAGATCGCCGACGCGATGGCGGTGGTCATTTCTGGTCGATCTGCGGCGCGCCACCCCCACCGTCCGGTTGCTCGTCCTCACCCAAATGACCTTCAACATCGGCTTTTTCATGGTGTTGCCCTATCTGTCGGTGCATCTGACGGGCGACCTCGGGCTCGGCGCCGCACTCGTCGGAGTGGTCCTCGGGATCAGGACCTTCTCGCAGCAGGGACTGTTCTTCGTCGGTGGCACCCTCGCCGATCGATGGGGCATCAAACCGGTCGTTCTCGTCGGCTGTGCTCTGCGGGTACTGGGATTCGTGGGTCTCGCTTTCGCCGATTCGCTGCCTGCCGTGCTGATCGCCACGGTAGCAATCGGATTTGCGGCCGCATTGTTCTCTCCCGCAGTCGAATCCGCAGTGGCGATCGAGGCGGGCAAGAGCGAACGCGACGGCGGACCAACCCGTGTCGAGAGCTTCGCGCTGATGTCGGTGTGCAGTCAGATCGGCTCGTTCACCGGCCCACTCGTCGGATCGGTACTGCTGCTCGTCGATTTCAGGATCGCGTGCCTCGTGGCTGCGGCGATCTTCGTTCTGGTCATCGCCGCTCACGTGCGGTGGCTGCCGCGTGAGCGCGGCGAACATCGTGACGACCCATGGCTGTCGGGCTGGACCGACGTGGTGCGCAACCGGACCTTCGTGCTGTTCGCGGTGGCGATGAGCGCGCAATTGGTGGCCTACAACCAGCTGTACCTGCTGCTGCCTCTCGAGGTCGAACGCGCCTGGGGCTCGCAGACCGTGCTGGGCTGGTTCTTCGCGATCTCGGCAGTACTGGTGGTATCGGCGCAACTGCCCATCACCCGACGCGTCGCCGGGGTATCACCGCGGGTCACGTTGCCGATCGGATTCGCCGTCATGGCAGCGTCGTTCGCGCTCGTCGCGGCCACCTCCCCCCTCGAGCTGCAGGGCGTGGTGGGTCTCGTCCCGGCCGCCCTGTTCGTCCTGCTGCTGGCGCTGGGTCAGATGATCGCCATGCCACAGGCCAGGGATCTGGTGCCGCGCATGGCCGCCGAACGTCGACTGGGCTCGTACTACGGATTCATGGCCTCACTCGGGGGCATCGGCGTGCTCATCGGATCGACCGCACTCGGTGTGGTCATCGACGCCGCCCCCGACACCGGCTGGGGCGCAGCCATCCCGTGGCTGGTCGCGGCCCTGTTCCCCATCGCGAGTGTCATCGGACTTCGGTTGGTGCTCGCGCGCCTCGACTGACCCGTCACGCTCCTCCTCGGGGAGAGTCGACTCTCCCCCACCGGGAGGGGTCAGAATGTCGACATGAACGGATTGCTGACGATCGGCGAGTTCTCTCGCATCACGCACCTGTCGGTCAAGACTCTGCGGCGCTATCACGAGTCCGGGTTGCTCGAACCTGCCACCGTCGACGACTTCACCGGCTACCGGTACTACGCCACGGATCAGGTCGCCACGGCGCAGATCATCAGACGGTTCCGCAGCATGCAGATGCCCGAGCGTGAGGTGCGGGCGATCGTCACCACGCCGCATCCCGACGCCCGAGCCCGGTTGATCACCGAACACCTCACTCGGCTCGAGCGGCAGTTGGACGACACCCGATCAGCGGTGACGGCGCTGCGTCGGTTGTTGGATCCGACACCGCCCACTATCGAGGTACGACGCATACTCACCGAACAGTGTTCGGTTGCAGCAGTTTCCGAGGTGGTCGACGCGTCCGAGGTGCTCGGCTGGTACAGCACGGCAATGGCCGAGATCGATGCGGCCGGAGTCGAGCCGACGGGTCCTGCGGGTGGGTTGTACGACAACGAGTTGTTCACCGAGGGCCGCGGGATCATGACGGTCTACGTTCCCACGCTGAATACGCTGTCTGTCAACAGGATTCGGCCGCTGACGCTGCAGCCCACCGAACTCGCCGTGACGGTACATCACGGGCCTCATGACGATATCGACGTCACCTACGGCGCTCTCGGGGTGTACGTCGAGACCAACGGCCTCGCCATCGCGGGGCCCGTTCGCGAGGTCTACGCCGTCGGGCCACGCGATACCGAGGATTCGACGTCGTGGCGCACCCACATCGGATGGCCGGTGTTCGCGGCCTCGGCCCGAACGCAGTAGTCAGCGACCCAACTGCCTGCTTGCTCCGTCGATTTCTGCATGACCACCGATTCTTGCGTTTCGCCCCGCTCGATCCCCGGCCCTTCGGGCACCCTCGGAGTAGCCGGCGTTGGCGCTCTGGCCCCGCCAGTGTCCGCGCGCGGTCGATGTCTGTCGGTAGTAGTCGCGTAGTTCGATCTCTTTGTTGCGCAACACCAGTGCCGTCCCAGCACCCTGTTGTTCCTGCTCGATGGCCTTGGCCTCGGTGTCCTTCTTCACTTCGCCGAGCCGTTGACCGATGCGCGACGCGAACGCGGTCTGAAAGTTCAGCCGTGCCGTCACGGCAGCGACGGGCACTTCCTCGCGCCGGGTGTAGCGTCGACGATTCTTGATTTCGGTGACGGTGCGGATGGCTGTCTCGGATCGGTAGGCGCCGGACTTGATGTACGCGTCCGAGGCTCGCACCATCTGAATCAGCAGCGAGGAATAGAGGGCCTCGGTGGTCTCGATGTCGGAGTCGAAACCGTAGGCGAACACCTGCGTCGACGATCGGGACACATCGCACTGGACGTCGTTGGCGTGGGCGATGGCCACGAACAGTTGCACATAGGTCTTGAGCCCACGCTTGCCCGGCTCTCCGATGGGGACGACCTTCTGGCTGGGCGTCGCCTGCCGCTCCCTGGATGCACTGTGCGAACGAGCAACCGCCAGATCGACCGACGCCGACGTGGCCAAACGCTGAGCGGCCTCCATGAAGGCCTCGGCCTCGTGTGGATTGTCGGTGGACTCGGCCTGGCGTAGCAGTCCGCCGATCCGCGTCAGCATCTTGTCCGAACTCATGAGCGAGAGGCTACCGGCCGACTCCGACACATCCGGGTTGACCGATTCAGGAACGCGATAACGACCACCATTCGGTGCATTGTGTGCCACAGTTCCCATCGACATATGTGTCGGGGGAGCATCACAGCACGATTCTGCGGGTCTATCTCCGGGCGCATACCACCGTGTAGAAGTTAGTGGAGAAAACAATGGCGTCTTTGATCACGAAGGTGGCGGTGGTTGCTACGGCAGCCACGCTGCTGACGCTCACCGGTTGTTCGAGCGACAGCGGTTCGAGCGGCGATTCGGGTGCTGCATCCGAAAACGCCGACGGCCGTGGACCTATCACCTATGTAGAGGGCCAGGACACCACCGAGACCGGTGTCGTCCAGCAGATCATCTCGGAGTGGAACTCCAGCCACCCCGACGAGCAGGTCACCTTCAAGGAACAGTCCGCCGACGCCGATCAGGCTCACGACGACTTCGTGCAGCAGCTGCAGGCTCAGCAGAGCGACTACGACGTGATGGCACTCGACGTCGTCTGGACCGCCGAGTTCGCGGCCAAGGGCTGGCTCGTGCCGCTGGAGGGCGAGTTCGCACTCGACAACGCAGGCGTTCTGCCCGCGACCGTCGCGAGCGCAACCTACAACGGCACGCAGTACGCCGCACCGAAGAACACCAACGGCGGACTGCTCTACTACCGCAGTGATCTGCTCCCCGAGGCGCCCACCACCTGGGCCGAGCTCACCGAGGACTGCCAGGTCGCCCGGGACAACAACATCGATTGCTACGCCGGGCAATTCGCCCCGTACGAAGGTCTGACGGCCAACGCGTCGGAGATCATCAACGCGCACGGCGGATCGATCGTCGCCGAAGACGGCAAGACCCCGACCGTCGACAGCCCGGAGGCCAAGGCCGGACTGCAGACCCTCGTCACCGCGTTCGAGACAGGCGTAATCCCGGCCCAGGACACCACGTTCAAGGAGTCCGAGAGCCAGCAGGCGTTCCAGGACGGTCAGACCTTGTTCCTGCGTAACTGGCCGTACGTCTACGGCACCGCGGCGGAGGAAGGCTCGGCTGTGGCCGGCAAGTACTCGGTCGCACCACTTCCCGGAGTCACCGGAGTCGGCACCTCGACGCTCGGTGGATACAACGCCGCGATCAGTGCGTACTCCGAGAACAAGGCCACAGCTGCGGACTTCCTGCGGTTCCTGCAGGGCGAGCAGGCTCAGCGCATCATCGCCGAGGGCGCACTGCCGCCGGTGCTCTCGTCGCTGTACGACGATCCCGCACTGATCGCCGCGATGCCGTACCTTCCCGCGTTGAAGGCATCCATCGAGAATGCCGTTCCGCGTCCCGTCACCCCGTTCTACCCGGCCGTCTCGAAGGCAGTGCAGGACAACGTTTCTGCCGCCATCAAGGGTGAGAAGAGCGTCGACCAGGCGATCACGGACATGCAGGCCGGTATCGAAACCGCCGGCGCCAACTGATTTCGGGAGAACCAATGGCTGTACCTGCTGGTGTGACCAGTGGGGCCGCCGCAACCACCGCGGCCGGGGGCTCGTCCCCCGGCCGCGGTCGGCATGTGCGGTCCAAGAACAAGCGGTTCGGCCTGACGCAGGGTCGGGCCTGGCTGTTGATCGCACCGACGATGGTGATCCTCGCGATCGTCATCGTCTACCCGGTGATCCGTGCGCTGGTGATGTCCTTCTCCAAGGATCCCGGTCTCGATCCCGCCACCGGCATGTTCGTCTCCGGCGGTTCTGCCGGCTTCGACAACTACACGCATTGGCTTCTGCAGCAGTGCACCTCGGCGTCGGGCACATCGGTGCCCTGCCCGCCGGGCACCCTCGGTTCTCAGTTCTGGGGTGCAGTCGGAAACACGGCGTTCTTCACCGTCGTGACGGTGTCCATCGAGGTGGTCATCGGCTTCGCAATGGCAGTGATCATGGGCAAGACCTTCGCCGGACGAGCCCTGCTGCGCGCCGCGATCCTGATCCCCTGGGCGATCCCGACGGCCGTCACGGCCAAGCTCTGGTACTTCATCTTCGCGTACGACGGTATCGCCAATCGCATTCTGGGAACCAACATTCTGTGGACCGGCGACGCCTGGCCCGCTCGTTTCGCCGTCATCATCGCCGACGTGTGGAAGACGACGCCGTTCATGGCGCTGCTGATCCTGGCCGGGTTGCAGATGATTCCCGCCGACGTCTACGAGGCGGCTCGCGTCGACGGCGCGTCGGCATGGCAACGGTTCACCAAGATCACACTGCCATTGGTCAAGCCCGCGTTGATGGTGGCAATTCTGTTCCGCACCATGGACGCGCTGCGTATGTACGACTTGCCGGCCATCCTCACCGAGGGCAATCCCGCCACGCGGACCATCTCCATACTGGTGGTGGATCAGATTCGGCAGGGATTCAACAGCGCGGCGTCGCTGTCGACCATCTCGTTCATCATGATCTTCGTCGTGGCGTTCATCCTGGTGAAGTTCCTCGGTGCCAATGCCGTTGCCACTCAGGACAATCAGCGCAAGGGGACCGGCCGATGAAGCAAGCTCGCATCTATCTCGGCGTCGTCGTCATTCTCGTCTGGGGACTGGCACCGTTCTACTGGATGGTCGTCACCGCATTCCGCGACCCGCGCTACACCTTCGACACGACGCCCTGGCCGACGCACGTCACGTGGGAGAACTTCGAGAACGCGTTGTCGACGGCGAACGGCAACAATTTTCTGCGTGCGGTCGGCAACAGCCTGATCGTGGGCGGCGCGACCACGCTGATCGCGTTGGTCATCGGCATCTTCACGGCATACGCGCTCTCGCGCATCGACTTTCGCTTCAAGTACGTGGTGACGGGCATCATCCTGGGTGCGTCGATGTTCCCCGTGGTCGCTTTGGTGACCCCGCTGTTCCAGTTCTTCACCAACATCGGCTGGATCGGCAGCTACCAGGCGATGGTCATCCCGAACATCTCGTTCGTCCTACCGCTGACGATCTATACGCTGGCGGCGTTCTTCGCCGAATTGCCCTGGGAGCTCGAAGAAGCCGCACGGATCGACGGTGCCGGACGATTCCAAGCGTTTCGCCTGGTGATGCTCCCACTCGCAGCACCTGCGTTGTTCACCACCGCGATCCTCGCGTTCATCGCCGCGGTGAACGAATACCTGCTCGCCAGTCAGCTCTCGAGTGACAGGACCGAACCGGTGACCGTGGCCATCGCGCGGTTCACCGGCAACGATCCGCTCGTGGTGCCGTATGCCGCGATCATGGCCGCGGGCACCATCGTGGCCATTCCCCTGGTGATCATGGTGCTGCTGTTCCAGCGCCGCATCATCTCCGGACTGACGGCGGGCGGCGTCAAGTCGTGACGGCGCAGGACCACCGACAGTTGCTCGCGGGGATCCTCGGGTTCTTCGCGCTCGTGGCTCTGATCGTTGCCGTCGTCGGGATCATCGGTGGTGATCCCGGTGTGGTGCCGTCGGTGGCGCTGCTGGGTCTGTTGATCGCACTGTGGTTCACCGTCAAGAGGATTCGCTGAAGCTGCGCGTCGCCACCGCAACCAATTCGGTCAGCGCCGGGCCCATTCTGGGCCGCCACACCAGGGCCAGAATCGCGGTGGTGTGCGAGTCCGTGAGCTCGACCGCGACGAGCTTGTCGCCGTAGAACTCCGCCATCGATGCGCTGAGGATCGCGACCCCCAAACCGCGGGCAGCGAGGTCGGCCACGGCGTCGGGAGCGCTGGCCCGCAACGTGATCTGCGGTGCGAGGCCTTCTCCGTAGCAGTCCCGGTCGAACACGGCACGGATCCCGGTGCCGGGGGGAAGGGCGATGATCGGGTGTTCACACACCTGCGCCAACGTCGCCGTGTCCTGTGCTGCCAGAGGATGCTGCGGTGGAACGGCCGCAACGATCCGCTCCTCGATCACCACCATCGATTCCACTCCGTCCGGCACCCGAGCTGCGACACCGACCAGTGCGATGTCGAGTTCTCCGGCGCGCACATCGGCCACCAGTCGGTCCGAGTTGTCCTCGTGGAGAGCAAGTTCGACGCCAGGGTGCGCCGAATGGAAGCGGGCCAATGCGTCGAACAGTTGTGGGACGGTGCAGGCGGTGACCATCCCGACGCGCAGCGATCCGCGCAGGAGTCCGGCAACGTCGTCGACGGATTGCTTGACCGAGCCGGCAGCGGCCAGCGTCGCACGGGCTTGCGTCAGCGCGGCCTGACCTGCGGTGGTCAATGTTGCTGTGCCACCTGATCTGTCGATCAACTCGGCTCCGAGTTCGCGTTCGAGCGCTCTGATCTGGGCGCTGACGCCGGATTGGCTGATGTGCACTCTGGCTGCGGCGCGAGTGAAGTTCGCTTCCTCGGCCACCGCGACGAAGTACTCCAGCTGTCTCAATTCCACTGCTGCACTCCCAGATCGGGGCCCTCGCCGGCGTCGAGTCTGGTGATGTTTCGCTTCGGGGCTGTGACGCGGTAGCTGCAGTCGATCAGTTCGGCGGCCTCGGCCCAGACGTCGTCGTCGGCATCACCGAGGTCGAATCCCACCCAGCCGGCGGGGCCGAGGTAGGCGGGGTGGAAGTAGCGGGGTTCGAGTTCGCAGGCGCGCTGTTCCTCGGCGCTCTCGCATTTGACGAGGATCGAGAGGTCGTATTGGTCGCCGCCCTTGACGCCACCGCCGAAGTAGACGAACACCGAGGCCGTGCGGAAGGTCGGACGTCCGTGGGAGATCTTCTCGGACACCTCTGGATAGGCGAACGCCAGCGCTCGGACCCGTTCGAGGACCGGATGCGTGGAAGTGGGATCGATGGCCACGGGAGAACGATAGCGCGTATTGCCTAGCTGCAGTTATGAGTAGAAATTCTGATGATGATCGCAACCAACTGTTGGACTTCTGGATCGGCCAGTTCGAGACTCGATGTCATGACACAGACACCGAAAGAAGTTGCAGCGACCTACTTCGAGGCCTGGAGGAGCAGAGATTTCGACACCCTGGCGTCGATCCTGCACGAGGACGCGACGTTCCGGGGCCCACTGGGCACAGCAGCCAACGGCGCGGAATGTGTGGCCGGATTGAAAGGAATGTCGGAGATCGTCACCGGCATCGACATCGCCCACGTCTTCGTCGATGGCCCGAACGTACTGACGTGGTTCGATCTGCACACGTCCATCGCATCCCCGGCGAGCACCGCCAACTGGCAGCGAATCGAGGACGGAAGAATCAAGCAAATCACGGTGACATTCGATCCGCGAGAAATCACCGCAGCCGGATAAGCGAACGCCCGCCGGTACTCAATGTGACATTTGGTGGCCTTTTGGGGGGTCAATGTCACGTTGAGTGGACCGGCGGGCGTCAGTGCCGCTGGGTTTTACGCGTCGATGATGAACGCTTCGAGTTGTTCGCGAGCGACGTCGTCGGCCAGCTGCTTCGGCGGGCTCTTCATCAGGTAGGCCGAAGCCGGGATGACCGGTCCACCGATGCCGCGGTCCTTGGCGATCTTGGCGGCGCGGACTGCGTCGATGATGACGCCTGCAGAGTTGGGCGAGTCCCATACTTCGAGCTTGTACTCGAGGCTCAGGGGAACGTCACCGAAGGCGCGGCCTTCGAGGCGGACGTAGGCCCACTTGCGGTCGTCGAGCCAGCCGACGTGGTCGGACGGTCCGATGTGGACGTCCTTGGCGTTGAATTCCTTCTGCAGGTTCGACGTCACGGCCTGGGTCTTGGAGATCTTCTTCGACTCGAGGCGGGTGCGCTCGAGCATGTTGAGGAAGTCCATGTTGCCGCCGACGTTGAGCTGCATGGTGCGGTCGAGCTGCACGCCGCGGTCTTCGAAGAGCTTCGCCATGACGCGGTGGGTGATGGTGGCACCGACCTGGCTCTTGATGTCGTCGCCGACGATGGGGACGCCTGCGTCCTCGAACTTCTTGGCCCAGACGGGATCCGATGCGATGAAGACGGGCAGCGCGTTGACGAAGGCTACGCCTGCGTCGATGGCGGCCTGTGCGTAGAACTTGTCGGCTTCTTCGGATCCGACGGGGAGGTAGGAGACGAGCACGTCCACCTTGGCGTCACGCAGGGCCTGCGCCACGTCGACAGCGTCGCCGTCGGCCTCGGTGATGGTCTCGCGGTAGTACTTGCCGAGGCCGTCGAGGGTCGGTCCGCGCAGGACGTGGACGTCCTTCGGGGGCACGTCGGCGATCTTGATGGTGTTGTTCTCACTGGAGAAGATGGCCTCGGAGAGATCGAAGCCGACCTTCTTGGCGTCCACGTCGAACGCGGCGACGAACTCGACGTCGCGGACGTGGTACTTGCCGAACATGACGTGCATGAGGCCGGGGACGGTGGCGTTCTCGTCCGCGTCCTTGTAGTACTCGACACCCTGGACCAGGGATGAGGCGCAGTTGCCCACACCCACAATGGCCACGCGGATTGCGTTGTTGTTCTCACCCATGGTCGGGTTCTCCTTCTGTCTTGACTGTCCTGTTTGGTGCTGTGTGGGACGGTGCTGGGTTGGGTTCGGCCTGCTCGGCTGCGATGACTTCGTTGAGCCAGCGCACCTCGCGTTCGCTCGATTCGAGACCGAGCTGGTGTAGCTGCCTGGTGTAGCGGTCGAGTGTCCCGTTCGCCTTGGCCACAGCGTCGCGGAGCCCTTCTCGGCGCTCCTCGACCTGGCGACGTCTGCCTTCGAGAATGCGGACTCGAGCTTCCGCGGGAGTCCGACTGAAGAAGGCAAGATGTACGCTGAATCCGTCGTCGGTGTAGTTCTGCGGTCCGGTGTCGGCCACCAGTTCGGCAAATCGTTCCCTGCCGAGAGGGGTGAGCTGATACACCCGTTTTGCTCGTCTCTTCACGAGCAAGTCGGGACCGGCGTCCTCGGCGATGAGACCGTCGGTTTGAAGTCGACGGAGTGCCGGGTACAGCGATCCGTACGAAAACGCTCGAAAAGCTCCGAGCAGGCCGGTCAGCCGCTTGCGGAGCTCGTAACCGTGCATGGGTGATTCGAGAAGCAGTCCGAGAATTGCGAGCTCGAGCATGCAACTCCCCCTTCTCGAATCCAAACGATCACATCATGGCGATGCGATTGACCGCACTATCGGAGAATGTATCGCGCCGATACATATTCTGACAACTCGGTGCGGAGTATCGGTAGAGCGATCCCGAGCGGACCGGTCGACACCACGACCGCGTGACGACCTCGATCGACGGCGACGAGTCCATAGACGCATCGCCGACGGATGAGCCCGCTCGCGACTGCAATCGTGGATTGGCCTGCACCGCGAGGCAGACGGATGATCGGTTCAGCGAACCGGTGCCACCATGAGTACTGCGTCGACTCGGTACTCGCCCCACTGCTGCGCAGCCGTCCCGATTCGGTGCCAGCCTCGCCTGCGGTAGAAGCCGAGAGCGGCGCTGCTCGGATCGACGAGCAGCACCGGTGCCCGTCCTTCGTCCCGTGCCGCATTCATTGCATGTGCGAGCAACGTCGTTCCGCTGCCCGGTACGGAGCCGTCGGTCACCAACCGCGACACGACAGCGAGTCGATCGGCAGCGACCCCGGTTGCTCGCTGCCACTGTGCGCTCGCATCGTCCGCACCGGGATCCTGTTCCGGTGATGCCGTCGGGTGCAGCGCTACATGTCCGACGACGGCGTTCTCGTATTCGGCGACCCAGGCTGCGAGTTCGTTCGGTGCAGCAAGCCAGTCGGCTCGCACCGCAGCTGCGCGCATGGGATAGCGCTGCGTTTCATGCGTACGTTGCAGGATGGGTAGGAGGGTGCTCAGGTCACTGTCCCGTCGGGGCCGCACGTGGATTCCCGATGTGGCGAACATGCGAGCGAGTGTAGGGACCGGACGGACCTGGGCGCCGCGGATCGAGCCCTGCACGCAGCGAACGTCGGCACAGGTGGAGCGCAGTGTCCCGAGGCCGAAACAGGACCTGCTCGCTGCCGAGGCGGGGTTCGCAGGTCCGCATCGGAGGGGCCGCACGTACTCTGGTCCTCGTGCGACTTCAGCGACAGGTGGTGGACTACGCCCTTCAGCGTCGGTCGCTGCTGGCCGAGGTCTACTCCGGTAGGACGGGTGTCGCAGCGGTCTGTGATGCAGATCCGTACCTGCTTCGCGCTGCCAAGTTCCATGGACGTGGCAGCGACGTGGTGTGCCCCATCTGCCGCAAGGAGCAGCTCACGCTGGTGTCCTGGGTGTTCGGCGAGAAGCTCGGGGCCCTGTCCGGGTCGGCGAGAACGGCGGACGAACTCGTCCGCCTCGCGTCGACCCAGGAGGAGTTCTCGGTCCATGTGGTCGAGGTGTGTAGGTCGTGCAGTTGGAACCACCTCGTCCAGTCCTATGTCCTCGGGGCCGTCCCCGCGCCCAAGCAACCCCGTCGTCCGCGGTCGGGTTCCCGTCAACCGAACCGTCGAACAGCGAGTGAGTGACACAATCGCTCTGCCTATCTCGTCCACCGAGAATTCGACGCGGCCGCCGAAATTACTGGAGATTCGTACGTGAGTTCCCCCTACGACAACAACCCGGGTAGCAACGAACCGGGCCGTAGCGACTCCGGACGGCGTCCCGACGTGCCCGGGCCGCCCCGCGGCAGTCGACACTCCGATCCACCCGGGCGTCGCCCGGTACCCCCTCCCGGCCAGCGTCCTACGCCGCCGCAGGGTCGTCCTCCGATGCCTCCTCCCGGTCAGCGTCCGGGACCGCCTCCGGGTCAGCGTCCGGGACCCCCTCCCGGTCAACGTCCGATGTCGCCGCAGGGTCGTCCTCCGATGCCTCCTCCCGGTCAGCGACCGGGGCCGCCTCCGGGTCAGCGTCCGGTACCCCCTCCCGGTCAACGTCCGATGCCGCCGCAGGGTCGTCCTCCGATGCCGCCGCAGAGCCGACCCGTTCAGGGCAGGCCGCCGGTGGATCCGGTGAGTGGACGTCCCGCAGGCGAACGTCCCTACGGCGAGCGTCGGTACGGAGAGCCGCCCATCGCGCCTCCGGTTCGATCCGCTGCCCCGACGGGCGTCACTCGGTCCGGCTCTGTGCCACCACCCCACGAACCGAACGATCCATCAGTTCTCTCCTCGGGCAGCGAACCGCCCGAGCCGCCCGAAAGAGGTCCCGCCGCGAAAACGAAGAAGAAGTCCAAGTGGCGGGTCGTTCGACGCACGATGTACGCGTTGATCGCCCTGGGTCTTATCGTGCCGATCCTGGCGTTCATGGTGGCGTACACCGTCGAGGACGTGCCGCGTCCCGGCGACATCAGGACCAACCAGGTCGCCACGATCTTCGCCGCCGACGGTTCGAGTGTGCTCGGCAAGGTGGTGCCACCCGAGGGCAACCGCACCGATGTGACGATCGACCAGATTCCGGAGCATGTGCGTAACGCCGTGCTCTCGGCCGAGGACCGCGATTTCTACTCCAATCCCGGATTCTCGGTGACTGGCTTCGGCCGAGCCGTCCGTGACAATGTGCTCGGACGCGACAGCGCAGGCGGCGGTTCGACCATCACTCAGCAGTACGTGAAGAACGCGTTGGTCGGTAACGATCGGACGCTGACCCGCAAGATGCGTGAGCTGGTCATCTCCTCGAAGATGGCGCGTCAGTGGTCCAAGGACGACATTCTCGCTGCGTATCTCAACACCATCTACTTCGGTCGCGGTGCGTACGGCATCGCAGCGGCGTCGACGGCGTATTTCGGCAAGTCCGTGGATCAGCTCTCCGTCGAAGAGGGTGCGGTCCTGGCGGCGGTCATCCAGCAGCCATCCAATCTCGATCCCGAGTTCAACCCCACCGGCGCGCAAGCTCGTTGGGACTACGTGCTCGACGGCATGGTCTCGCAGGGGCAGCTCGACGCGACCCAGCGGGGAGCGATGATGTTCCCGGCAGTGGTCCCGAGCGCACAGGTCGATACCGGTGACGCACAGGATGCCGGGCCGGACGGCTTGATCAAGGCCCAGGTGCTGCGCGAGCTGTCCGCTGTCGGTATCAGTGATCAGGACCTGAACACCGAGGGCCTGCAGATCACCACGACCATCGATCCGAAGGCCCAGGCGGCCGCGGTGGATGCCGCGAACAGCAATCTCGAGGGTGAACCGTCCGAGCTGCGGACGGCCTCGGTGTCGATCGATCCGCGCACCGGTGCGGTTCGCTCGTACTACGGCGGCGCGGACGGTCGAGGATTCGACTTCGCCCAGTCCGGCTTGCAGACCGGATCGTCGTTCAAGGTGTTCGGTCTGGCCGCTGCGCTGGATCAGGGCATTCCGCTCTCGAAGATGTACGACAGCTCCCCGCTCGACGTCAACGGCATCGAGATCAGCAACGTCGAGGGTGCCTCCTGTGGAACGTGCACCATCGCCGAAGCGCTGAAGCGTTCTCTGAACACCAGCTTCTATCGAATGATGCTCGGGATGGACAACGGCCCGCAGGCCATCGCGGACATGGCGCACAAGCTCGGTATCCCGCAGGAGATCGAGGGCGTCGGCCCCACCCTGACCGAGCCCGACAACGCAGGGCCCAACTACGGAGTCGTGCTCGGCCAGTACCAATCTCGCGTCATCGACATGGCCTCGGCCTACGCGACACTGGCTGCGTCCGGGGTTTATCACACGCCGCACTTCGTCCAGAAGGTCGTCACCGCCGACGGCACCGTGCTGCTCGACCGTGCTCCCGAAGCCGGCCAGCAGGTCGTCTCGGCTGCGGTCGCGGACAACGTGACCTCGGCGATGCGCCCGATCGCCGGCTACTCCAACGGTCACAACCTCGCAGGCGGTCGCCAGTCGGCAGCCAAGACCGGTACCGCTCAGCTCGGAGACACCGGGCAGAACAAGGACGCCTGGATGGTCGGTTACACGCCGTCGCTGTCCACCGCCGTGTGGGTCGGTACCGAGCAGGGTCTGCCGCTGGAGAACAGCTACGGCGGACCGATCTACGGATCGGGCATACCGTCGGACATCTGGAAAGACACGATGGACGGCACGTTGGAAGGCACCTCGAACGAGACCTTCCCGACGCCCGAGGCCATTGCGGGTCAGGCCGGTGTGCCGCAGTACTCCGCTCCGGCCCCGACGGCCACGGTGGCACCATCGACAGCTCCGCCGCAGGTGACCTTGCCGATTCCGACGGAGATCTCGCCGCCGGTCGTCATCACTCCGCGGCAGGTCGAGATTCTGCCCGGCGTGACCATCCCGCTGCCCGGACTGGCACCGGCGCAGCCCGCAGAACCCGAACCGGCGGCACCTGAACCGGCAGCGCCCGAACCGGCAACGCCCGGGCAGTAGCGACGCCGGCGGTGACGACCGAACCCGACCGCAAGGGTCGAGCAGTGGCGAGCCCGGGTCGCCTCGATTCGGCGAGCGCCGCAGACCGCGACCTGCCCAGTCGGACCGATCCGATGACCGAGGAACTGTCCTCGGTCATCGGCGGTCCGATCGGGAAGCACGCGCTGGTCGGTCGGCAGCGTTGGTTCACCGCGCTACGGGTCGTTCTGCTGCTGGCGGTGGTATTTCTGTGCTTCGGTTGGTTCGCAAAGGCTGCGTGTATCCAGCAGGCACCGGTGGGACCGGGCGGCGAACTCGGACTCGATTGGAGTGGCAGTCGTCAGTACGTGGCGATGTGCTATTCCGATACCGTGCCGCTGTACGGGGCGGAGCGACTCGATCAAGGTGCGTTCCCGTACAAGAAGTCCTGGGAAGAAACCAAGGTCGATGGGTCGAGTCAGATTCGGTACATGGAGTACCCGGTTATCGCGGGGCTTTACCAGTACGGCTCCATGGTCGTCGGAAAGGCCTGGAACTCACTGAGTTTCCTCCCGCAGGCGTTGCCGGTCGTCGTCTACTTCAACGTGGTTGCCCTGGGCCTGGCCGTCGCCTGGTTGGTCACCGTGTGGGCTACCGCCATAGCTGCCGGACGCCGTATCTGGGATGCCGCCCTCGTGGCGGTGTCGCCGCTGGTGATCGTGCACGGATTCACCAATTTCGACGCTCTCGCAACGGCTTTCGCGCTCACCGGTTTGCTGGCGTGGGCCAAGAAGCGGCCGGTTCTGGCCGGAGTTCTGATCGGTCTCGGCGGTGCCACCAAGCTCTATCCCCTACTGTTCCTCGGGCCCCTGTTGGTGCTGTGCTGGCGCACCGGAAAGATGCGGGAGTGGGGCATCACTGCCTGCGCCGCGATCGGTGCCTGGCTGGCGGTCAATCTTCCTCTCGCGCTGCTGTATCCGTCGGGGTGGTACGAATTCTTCCGGCTCAATTCCGAGCGCGGTGCCGACCCGGATTCGCTGTACAACGTCGTCACCTCGTTCACCGGCTGGACCGGTTTCGACGGTCCCCTGTACCCGGGCGACAAACCGTTGGTGCTCAATGCCGTGACGCTCGTGTTGTTCGCCCTCGTGTGTGCGCTCATCGCGTACATCGGCACGACGGCACCGACGCGGCCGCGGCTCGCGCAACTGGTGTTCCTCGTGGTCGCCGGGTTCCTGCTCACCAACAAGGTATGGAGCCCGCAGTATTCGCTGTGGCTGGTTCCGCTGGCCGTACTGGCACTGCCGCATCGTCGAATTCTGTTGGCGTGGATGACGATCGACGCATTCGTCTGGTTCCCGCGGATGTACTACTACTTGGGTGTGGAGAACAAGGGCCTCCCCGAACAGTGGTTCACCGCGACCGTCGTGGTGCGCGATGTTGCCGTGATCGGTTTGTGCGCGTTGATCGTTCGGCAGATCTACCGTCCGGCCGAGGATCTGATTCGAAACGGCAGCGCCGTCGACCCGCTCGGTGGCGTGCTCGACGGCGCTGCAGATCGGACCGCTTCGGATCGGACCGCCCGGCGACCGGTCACATATAGCGGCCGAGCTGTTTGACGGCTTCACCGGCGTGCTTGGCCTGGATGCCGTCGCCGATGGCCTGGAGCTTCCATTCACTGCCCTGGCGGTACACCTTGGCCATCACCAGACCGGTGAACGGCATGCCACCCTGCAGGGTGAAGCGGGCCAGTTCGGTGTTGGTGGTGTTGTCGACCAGACGGCAGAAAGCGTTCGCGACCTGCTCGAACGTCTGACCGCGGTACGAGGTCACCGTGAAGACGATGCCGGTCACGTGCTTGGGTACCCGCGTCAGGTCGACCACGATCACCTCGTCGTCGCCCTCGCCCTCGCCGGTGAGGTTGTCGCCCTGGTGCACGATCGAGCCGTCCTTGGCATTGAGCTGCCCGTAGTAGACGACATCGTTGACGTTGCGGTCGGCGAGCATGATGGCCGACGCGTCCAGGTCGATGTTCGCGGCTCGACCTCCGCCGCCGAACAATCCGCCCTTCTTCGGAGTGGTCACCGGGTCCCATCCGAGGCCCATTCGGATGACCGTCAGAGCCACGCCGCCGTCCTTGCGCAGGGTGACCTTCTGGCCCTTCGTGAGGCTGACGGGCCTGGCCTTGGTGAGGCTGACTTCCGGAGCCTCGGTGCGGACCGGGGCGGCGGGTGGTGCGGGCGGCGCAGCAC
>NZ_NPFP01000049.1:0-796 GCF_002259145.1 Rhodococcus sp. 15-2388-1-1a
GGGGTGGCCTTCATCTGCGGGACGATGCCTTCGACGTCGTCGACGCCACCGGCGTGGTGCCCGGCGTCGACCATGGCCTGCTCCTGCGCCATCTGCGCCTCGTCCTTCTCCTCCGACATACCGATCGGACCGATCATCGTTCCGTTGAGGAACTGCTTGACCACCGGCTCGTCACTCGTCAGCAGCACCTCACGCGGGCCGAACATCACCAGCTGGCGACGGAAGAGCATGCCGATGTTGTCGGGCACCGTCCGAGCGAGGTTGATGTTGTGCGAGACGATCAGGATCGTGGCATCGATCTCGGCGTTGATGTCGATCAGGGTCTGCGAAATGTAGGTGGTACGAACGGGATCGAGGCCGGAGTCCGGCTCGTCGACGAGGATGATCTCGGGATCGAGAACCAGAGCACGGGCCAGGCCTGCGCGCTTGCGCATACCGCCGGAGATCTCGCCGGGCAGCTTGTCCTCGGCACCGAGCAGACCCGTCAGTTCCAACTTCTCCATGACGATCTTGCGGATGTCGGACTCGGACTTCTTCGTGTGCTCGCGCAGCGGGAAGGCGACATTGTCGTAGAGGTTCATCGAGCCGAACAGTGCGCCGTCCTGGAACAGCACCCCGAACAGCTTGCGGATCTCGTAGAGCTCACGAGAGGAGCACTGCAGGATGTCGGTTCCGTCGATGAAGATCTTGCCCTGCTCGGGCCGCAGCAGACCGATCAGCGACTTCAGGAAGACCGACTTACCGGTACCGGACGGACCGAGGAGAGCACTGACTTCACCCTTCGGCAGGGTCAACG
>NZ_NPFP01000023.1:0-764 GCF_002259145.1 Rhodococcus sp. 15-2388-1-1a
CGGGAAGTATTGCGGGACAGCGGTCCCATCCACGGCAGCCACCCGACCGAAGTGCCGTCGCCGAACAGGTCGCGATACGCGCCACGATCCGCTGCACCGCCTTCGCCGCCGTTTTCGTGGCCCAGCTCGGTTGCTGAGTCAGTGTCGACGGGGTTGCCGGTGTTGATATCGACCGGATCCACGGTGTCGGATTCTGTTGCTGCGCGTGAGGTTTCGTCATCGGTGATGTCGTCGGCGTCGCCGCAGTTCTGGAGGTCGGTGAGATCGCGCAGGCTGATGTGCAGGTTCACGTGCGGGCGTTCACCGCCTTCGATGGGTCGATCACTCGAGGCGAGGTACTGGTCGAGGATGTGTCCGAAGGCGTCGGCTCTGCGTTTGGCGGGGCTGCGATCGTCTCCGGCTTTGGATGCCTCGGTGCCGTCGACTGCGGGGTGGGGTTCGGTCAACGGTGAGAGCGCGGTGAGCAGCTTTTCTCCGGTGATGGCATCGAAGTCACCTTTCAACACCAGCCGCCCGTTCAGGGTTGTGGAGGCGAACAGTTCGTTGCGGTCGGTGTTCTCGGCGGGTGGTTTCTTGGTGCCGAAGCTGTCTTCGAGTCTGGTGATCGCTGCTCGGATCCGGCCGGTACGCGCGTCGGGCCCGGTGGCGGCGGCGATCAGAGCTTTACGTGCGGCATCGCGACCCTCTTCCGGCAGGTTCTCCGGGGGTGTTTCGGCGAAGGTGAGGATCAGGGCGGCGTGATCGACGGACATCACGCCGGTGTT
>NZ_NPFP01000011.1:0-751 GCF_002259145.1 Rhodococcus sp. 15-2388-1-1a
TGCGTTGTTTGTGTTGGATTCCGGTTTGCGGCGGGTTCCGATCGGTGTGGTTGGTGAGTTGTATGTCGCGGGGCGGGGTGTGGCACGCGGTTATGTGCGACGGCCGGGCTTGACGGCATCGCGATTCGTCGCGTGTCCGCTCGGCCCTTTGGGTTCGCGGATGTATCGCACCGGCGATCTGGTTCGTTGGAATCACGACGGCGAGCTGGAGTATGTGGGTCGCTCTGACGATCAGGTGAAGATTCGTGGTTACCGCATCGAAATCGGTGAAGTGGAAGCAACACTCGCTGCCTTGACCGGAGTGGAGCGTGCGGCAGTGGTGGCCCGTGATACCGATACCGGCAAGCAGTTGATTGGCTACGTCGTACCTACCGAGGTGTCTGCGGGAATCGATGGTGGGGCGCTGCGCGAACGAGTTGCCGCGCGATTGCCTGCGTACATGGTTCCGGCCGTGGTGATGGTCATCGACGAGTTGCCGTTAACTGTCAACGGCAAGCTGGACAAACGGGCGTTGCCCGAGCCGCAATTCGCCAGCGGCGTTCACAGAGCGCCGTCATCTCCGGTTGAAGAAATTATCTCCGGCATTTTCACGAAGGTTCTCGACCTGCCGCGAGTCAGCGTGGACGACTCCTTCTTCGACCTGGGCGGCAACTCGCTCTCTGCGATGCGTGTCGTAGCCGCCGTGCAGGAAACCTTCGACTGTGAAATCAGCGTCCGTGCACTCATGGAAGCCCCCACCGTAGCGGGCCTG